>NZ_JAUBUC010000004.1:0-36849 GCF_036705285.1 Microcoleus sp. B4-C1
GTCCTTTTTGGACGGGCGGGACGCCCATCCCACAATAACAATTAAAATTGTAAGTTATTTAATTCGCGATCCTAAGTTAAAAATTTAAGAGGCACCAAAACATATTGATTCCTTAATAATCCAAGAGAATCAATGGTAACGGTTATAAGATTGACTAACTTTTGTTCAAATATCTCTCAATCAAGACGATCGCCACAATATCGTCCACTGGCTTCGGTGGCGTCCGCATTCCCTGGGGAATCAAGCGGTCGAGTCCCGTCGGAGGGTACATTTGCCAGTAGCGTTCCCTCGCTTCTAAACTGCTGTACCTCTCGTCAACCTGAACAATTTTTATCAAAGGCGACAAACTCTGCGTCAGTTTTTGTTTCCAACTCTTAGAAGTCGTTTGATCTCCGATTACCAATAACTCAATGGGAAACTGTTCGCACAAAGATTGAATAGTAGATATCGCTGCTTCCGACTGCACAACTTGATGGTAGCAGACCTTCTTATCTCTACCCATTACAGCTATGCCGCATTTGTCTTTACCTGGATCGAAACCTAAAATCATATTTATGAGTCCTGTGTTAATAAGTTTGTAGTTGCGATCGAGCGCCAGTCAACTCAATCGCCAACCTATATCTAATCTGATACTTGCATTCTTGAATGTCTCAAAATCTTTGCGGGCGATCGTACTTATTTTGCTTGACTTTTTTGCAGGATTGACATATTATATCATCATGGGAATCCGTGCGGCCATATAATGTCTAAAATCAGAAACCGGGTTTTTGCCATAATCTTTACTTCCAGTTTTAATTTATCGAAAAAACTCGGTTTCTTTGACCCCCCGCAGCAATCAGAAACCGGGTTTTTGCCACAATATTTGCTTCCCAGTTTGGATTTATCGAAAAAACCCGGTTTCTCACAGCAACGCGCACAAATCAGAAACCGGGTTTTTGCCACAATATTTGCTTCCCAGTTTGGATTTATCGAAAAAACCCGGTTTCTCACAGCAACGCGCACAAATCAGAAACCGGGTTTTTGCCACAATATTTGCTTCCCAGTTTGGATTTATCGAAAAAACCCGGTTTCTCTCACCTCTGTGCAGGCGGTGCGTCGCTGTGAGATTGTCGATTTGATTTGCAAATTACTGATGGCGACGCACCCTACTATCTTGAATCGGGTGCAAAGATGACTTCCAAAAAAAAAAATTAAAGCGCGCGCAAGAGGGTAAACAGGAAAAAGGGAAAAGGGCCAAAGAGTCAAGAAGAGTCCTCACAGATAAGACAGGGAGGAAGGGACAGCCAAAGCAACTGCGGACTTTCCTTATCTTTTCTACCTCGCTCTGTTTCTGGCGAACCCATCATAAATGTGCCTCCGGGAATGTAAACCATTTCGAGCACAACTCCATTACCTAAGTCTTCCGGGAAGTAATGAGCAAAAGACTTTCTACGACTGTTTTCTTTTCCTTCAGCATCCACTGTAATGACATCAAATTCAAATGTAGGGAGATAGTCTTGAAACTGCGGTTTTATCTTTAAATCATCTCTATCTTTCAGGAGTGAATAGGCAGCAAGTTTCACCTGCATTGATTCCTCGCGCAAGGCTTGCATTATCACATCTAAGCCAGCTTCTCCATATTTGAGTGCTTCGGAGAGGGCGGCGATTCTCACTTCGACAATGGGTGAGGCTAATCGGCTTTTAACACCAGGAATGCCTCCGAGTACCGCAGCATTGACAGGAATTGAATTTTGACCGCCACGGACGGCATCGTATTCTCTGGGTTCATTTTGATTGTCTGACATTACACCGCACGATCCTGCATTTTAATTGAGCAAAATTTTGTTTTGTGATGTCAATATCTCAGGGTTCGATTCTTAGTTTCTTTCTTTGCGCTCTTAGCGGTGCGGTGCGTCGCTGTGAGATTGTTGGTGGTGCTTCCAGATTTTTGGTGGCGACACACCCTACTAATTGGGTATGGTGCGTCGCTGTGAGATTGTTGGTGGTGCTTCCAGATTTTTGGTGGCGACGCACCCTACGATTGCTATATATATGGCGGCACGGATTTCCATGATTTAATGATATGTCAATGGCGCGAAAATGTCAAGCAAAATTGTCATTCGATCGCCCAAAATTTTTCATCAAATTCGATATGTCGATCGCACTTATTTTTTAACTTTCAAATCTCCTGGGCCGGCTTTTTGTTGTCCGGTGCGAAAAACAACGACTCCGTTTTCACGAGCAACTAAATCTATTTTAAGCGGGCCGGCGATGTAAGTGACATCTGCCGCGATCGCCTGAACGTCCAGCGGTTTCTCGTACTGCTGCAACCGCTCGATAAAACCAGCTAAAGTTTCAATCTGACTGTCTGCCACTTGAACTCTACCGCCGACAACGCCGATTAGGCGAGCGCGAAATTGACAAGCTTCTATCAATTGCAGCAACTGCTGCCGCACCTGTTCGTCAGTCAAAGTCACCGGATCGACAGCAACCCCTGCAATCACATCTCCAGCCCGGAAGACAACTCGATTGATTTCTGCTTCTGCAAATACCTTAATTAGCTTTTCTTCCCGCAGGTAATTAGCGCCGGCAACAATTCGCACCACGTAGTCTTGACCGTCTTTAATCTGACTAATTAGTTGATCGATTTCTGCTTTAGTAATTTGAATAACCTGATCCCTAACCTTGGTATTTTCCGGCTGCATCAGTCCGACGGTGGTTTTATTTGCTTCTTGCAAAAGTCGATCGATCGCGCGACTCGCCATACCGGGTTCAATAATGCGAACCACGCCAGCAGCTAAAATTTGACCGCGCCTGATAGCAACTGTACCCTCGCGGATTGCCTGAAAGTCGCGTTCCAAAATTTGCACTTGCTGCTGCAAGACAGTTTGTTGCTGTTCGAGTTGAGCTTGTTGCTGTGCCAAGGTTTCTAACAGTGCTTCCCTCTCGGCAATTACTTTGTCGCGCTCGATAATAGTTCGATCGCGCTCGGCGAGATTTTGCATTCGCTGGGCAATTTCCTTGTCTCGCTGGGCAATTAGTTCGTTGCGATCGACAATTTCCTTGTCCCGCTGGGCAATTTCTGCGTCTCGCTTGGCAATTTCTGCGTCGCGCTGGGCAATTTGAGTTTTTACCTGCTCTCGCTGCTCGATTAACTGTTGGCGCTCCTCTTGCAGTTGGGCAATTTCCGAGCCTAAAGTCGTTTTTTGCTCGGAAACTGTTTTCAATTGGTTCTCGGTGCGATCGAGCTGAGCTTGTGTAGTCGATCGAATCGTTTCCACCAGTTTCAATTGTTCTTCGGTGCGGGATTTAGCTGCTTCCACGCTGCTGAGCTGTTCTTCTGTCTTAGATTTAGCCGCTTCTACCTGACTTAACTGCTCTTCAGTTTTAGACTTAGCTGCTTGCACGCTGTTGAGCTGGGCCCGCAGCGAGTTTAATTTTGTTTGCGTCAGAGCTTGCTCAGCATTAGCTGCTTGGAGGGATTGATTTATTTGCTCTAAATTGGCTCTAGCTTGCGCTTGAGCGGCTCTGGCTTGAGCTAATTCAGTTTCAACTCGATTTTTTTCTTGAGTGGCTTGGTTGATTTCTCTGCGGGCGTTGTTGAGCCTTTTTTGAATCTCGTCTATTCTAAAAACTCCGGTTCGCAGCGGCTTGCTAGTAGCAAACAAAATGCCCAGAGTCAGTGCAGACAAGATGCTGCCAGCCATCACTGTCACAACAACAGCAGTATCGCGGGGGCGAAGTTTGAACAAGCTCAATCTTGCCTTGCCGACTTTCGTCCCAAGGCGATCGCTGACAGTGGCGATCACACCCCCCAACACTAAAATTACAAATACCAGGATGTATCCAGCAGTCATTCCGATTTTAGATTTTGGATTTTGGATTTTGGATTGAATCTAAAATCCAAAATCCAAAATCCTATACTTTCTCGGCATCAAGTGAATTGCTGGCTTAGGGCCACCGGGTTGTGGACTGTGATCTTTTTCTTGTGGATCGAGATCATGGTTTCTTGCCTGAGATCGCCCAGCAAACGAGTCACCGTTACCCGCGTCGAGCCGATCGCTTCGGCGATCGCCTGGTGGGACAGCTTCAAATCTATCGTAATCCCCTCAGCCCCCGGCACGCCAAAATCCCGGCACAGAATCAGCAAAAAGCTGACGAGTCTCGAACCCATATCTCGGTGCGCCAGCGTTTCGATCATCATCTCGGTTTGCAAAATCCGAGACGACAGTCCCCGCAGCATCACCATCGACAGTTCCGGGTCTTCCTTGAGCGCTTTCTCGACTTGTTCGATCGGCAGCGAGATCAATTCCACTGGCGTAAAGGCTACCGCGTGGTAAAACCTGTCCGATCGGTGTCCCGTAATCAGAGACAGCACCCCAAATACGCTATTTTCGCGCAGGAGGGCGACTGTAATTTCTTCCCCTGCTTCGTAAACCCTGGAGAGCTTCACAGCACCTCTAATGAGAACGTAGACGCGCTCAGCCGGGTCTCCAGGGAAAAAAATTGTCTTGCCCCGTTCAAAGGTTTCCACAATGGGTGGAAACGCCCCGCCGCTGATTTGGCGGAACACGGCTGCTAGCGGTCTATCATGCGTCACGACTAGATCCTTTGTACTAATCAATACTTTATAACTTGCCGATTAACCTTATTGAGTAAATATACTGCCCAACCTCCAATATCTAGGGATTCTGTTACTTCCATCTAATGTTAAGGTAAACACGCACTGTATGATTAAATCTAGCCCTTCTCTTAACTTTTTCAATTCCGCCCCCATGTAGCTCCACAGCAAAATTAATATCAATTGTGTCTCAATTGTGTCTCAATTGTGTCTGAATCAGTTAAATCTGAATCAGTTGTGTCTAAACTGGCGGGGTTGTCAGATATAGCCAATGAGAACGGTGCAAGTTGCTTTTAGATAAACTACAGATGATAGATTTGACCGGAAAAAATGCTCTTGTTACGGGCATTGCCAACAATCGCTCGATCGCCTGGGGCATCGCTCAGCAGCTCCACAAAGCTGGGGCCAACCTCGGCATAACTTATTTGAAGGACGAGAAAGGCAAGCACGAGCGCAAAGTCGCTGAACTGGTGGAACCGCTCAATCCCAGTCTGTATTTGCCCTGCAATGTCCAAGACGAGAGCGAAATTGAGTCTACTTTTCAAACCATCGCCGACAAGTGGGGCAAGTTAGATGTCCTAATCCACTGTCTGGCGTTTGCTGGCAAGGACGAACTTTCGGGAGATTTCACGAACACTTCGCGCCAAGGTTTCTCCAATGCTTTGGATATTAGCGCTTACTCGCTGGTGCGGCTTTGTGCTGCTGCTAAACCGCTGATGGCCGAGGGCGGCAGTATTGTGACGCTGACTTATTTGGGCGGCGTCCGAGTAGTTCCTAATTATAATGTGATGGGAATTGCTAAGGCGGCTTTGGAAATGAATGTTCGCTATCTGGCTGCTGAACTCGGCCCGTTAAATATTCGGGTAAATGCGATTTCTTCTGGCCCGATTCGGACTCTGGCTTCGTCAGCAGTTGGCGGTATTCTGGACATGATCCACCACGTTGAGGAAGTGGCCCCGCTGCGGCGGACGGTGACTCAGCAGGAAGTGGGAAATGCTGCGGCTTTTCTGTGCAGCAATCTCGCTAGCGGGATTACAGGTCAAGTTTTGTATGTCGATGCCGGTTACGAAATCATGGGAATGTAACGGTAGTCGAGAATGTTGAGTTATGTAGGGGCGGGTTGAGACAATAAACTTTAATAAGAAGTAAGTTTTATCTCGCATCTTCTTGCACCATTTTCAAGAACCTGTAGGGGCGGGTTCACCAAAAAGTTTCTCCCGTGACAGACAGGTTAAATAAACCCGCCCCCACCCACTCGCATCTTCTTGCACCATTTTCAAGAACCTGTAGGGGCGGGTTCACCAAAAAGTTTCTCCGGTGACAGACAGGTTAAATAAACCCGCCCCCACCCACCAAAAATCCCTTGATAGACATTGGTGTCTGATGTCAGTTGTATGCAGAACCAGCCCCTCGCTTGAGACTCAACACTAAAAAAATCCCGTTCTCAAATTACTAATTATCAATAACTAATGAATGACCAATTGCGAATTATGGAGATAATCGATCGCCCTTCTGTACCTCCTGCAACTTCAGTTCAACCAGGTAGGGCCGCCTTGGTGAAACGCACGACACTGGAAACGGATGTCACTGCTAGCCTCAATCTCGACGGTGTGGGAACTTGCAAGGCGTCTACGGGGATTCCGTTTTTAGACCATATGTTGCACCAGATTGCTTCTCACGGATTGATCGATTTGGACGTGCAGGCGATCGGGGATTTGGAGATTGACGACCACCACACGAACGAGGATGTGGGAATTACCTTGGGCCAAGCGCTAGCAAAAGCTGTCGGGGATCGATCGGGCATTTCTCGCTTCGGGCATTTCATCGCACCTTTGGATGAAGCTTTAATTGAAGTAGTGCTAGACTTTTCGGGACGGCCTCACTTAAGTTACAGCTTAGAAATTCCCAACCAGCGGATCGGCACTTACGATACTGAATTAGTGAGAGAGTTTTTTTCGGCGGTGGTGAACCACACTCAAATGACACTGCACATTCGACAGTTGCAGGGCGGGAATTCTCATCACATTGTGGAAGCGGCGTTTAAAGCATTTGCGAGAGCTCTGCGGATGGCGGTAGAAATCGATCCGCGGCGCGCCAGTGGGATTCCGAGTTCTAAAGGAGTTTTGTAGTATGGGGTTTGTAGTAGCGCTTCTGGGCGCTACTACGAACCTGTAAATCAAAAGTATCGGCTCAATAAATAGGGGGAGCAGTTATTCTAGTTGCCAAGACAAGCCCAAGGGATGAAGAGAAGATTTTTCGCGAATAATAGTAGATAGAGAGGGAATAATTCCAAGGTGAGAAATTCGATCTCGGACATAATCGAAAAAACTGATTCTCAACTGACGAGTAGTAGCAACAAGAGACATAAAAGTATCCCATGCTTGAGTACCCTCAATCGTTTGAGTTGCATAACTAATATTACGTCGCTGCACCATAGTTCTGGCAGCTAACTCAGCCGGATTATTGTGTAAAGGTAATTCAGGATGCTCTAAAACTCTCAGCAACTCCGATACTTTTGTCGCAGTTAATTGTTTGCGTTCATCCAACAATTCATAGCCACTCGGAGTTTCAAAAAGCAGCCGAAATTTAGCCTTTAAAGGCTGTGCAGCTTCGGGACTGGGAGCGTATGAGTAAGCTAATAATTCCCGATAATAATCCCAGAAATCTTCGATAAATTTCCCTAAAATTACTTGATGGCAATGGAATAATGGGCTTAACTTCTTGTAATGCCTGCCCTCGTGTACCCAACATAACGCTCGCTCGGCAGTGATTAACTTGAATTGCGGAGCATCATCACAACAGAGAGTTTGTACAACTGGGCAATCAGTTTGCTGATGATAGAAAGCAATAGCTGCTGCTTCCCTAATCCGGGTCAGTTGTTGAGCACCCAGTTTGGGTACATACTTATTGAGTAGGTGATTAAACTGTGACTCACTCAACACCGTTTCTTGAGGTAATAGCTTGAGAGCATTCTGCCATTTAATCGGGATTTTGAAGTCCTGAATTAGTGAGAATGTGAGTGGATTTAGAATAAATTTCAGTTCTCGTCCCGGCTGTAATCCTTTGATTACCGTCAGTCTATCTTTATTAGCTGTTGTAAAGTAGACTGTATATAAAGGGTTGCAGATGATATTGGTGGTATGGTTGACTCCACCTACACGCGCGCCAGTTTGGTCAAAGTGTTGCCAAGGGCTACTCGCTAGTCCTGAATCATAAACTTCTTGTTTCTCGGTTTCAAAACCGGAGTGGTTTTTGATTAACAGGTTGGATAAATAACCTGCTGAGATGGAAATACCTAAATCGGCTAAAAAATCTAGTAGTTTGCCTTGCGTCATATTGCCCCCATAGTACAAACTGATGATTAAGGCTTTGATTCCTGGTCCAAATTCTCCTTCGTAGCCTAATGGTAATTCTGCTACATAAGTTTTTCGGAGTGAGGGTGAGTAATATTTCTGTTTACGGAACAATATGTTGTCGGTTGCCAAGCTGATATCTTGGATGATTACTTGCTCGTATCCTTTAAATTCTGCATCTGCTGGCAGTTGGTCTTTAGGATATTCTAGTATTTCTTCTCGATCTATTTTAATCGTCGCGTTCTTACTGCCTTTGCTATGCTTTTTTGGCGTTTTTCGCTCTTTCTCTGACGAGTGCTGGCTTTTGAACCCTTTGGAGTTGGCTTTGATGTCTGGTTTTCCTTGTTCTCCCTTCAATCGGTTGTTTTCATCTTTTAACCGTTGATTCTCTGACTCTAAGTCTTTGACTTTTAATTGTAATTGCTCAATGAGGTTCAGTAAGAGCTCTACTTTATGACGCATGGATTCGTCTGCAATCCCTGGGGGGTCGATGGTTTGCAGTAAATCTGAGGATGACTTGTCTTGTGAAATAATCTTTGGCGTCATGTGTCCTATTTTATGACACTTTGTGTACTCTGCTTATTTTTTTTTCTGTGCTACCGCTACTTATTGAGCGGATACAATCAAAATATATCTGCTATATAGTTAAAAACACCTTGACTTCCCTCGCCGTACTTTCCGATAAATTCAGCGATGATTCGATCGCTACACCTTTCTATAGCTTCATCAATAGAACTTTGTGCTAAAACTTGACTAGCCGACTGACGCAAAACTTCAAACAGATTCACAGTATAGCGAGTATCTTCACTAACAAAATCCCACAGTTCTCGACCGATTAAAGTGATCATTTCCGAATTGGGCAAAATTTGCTTCAGCAAACCAAGTGTTACAGTTTTATTAGTTCTTTTGCCGTAAGCTATACCAATATAAGCGCGATCGCCCTCCTGAATTTTTTCCTCAATTTTGGCAGCCCAATATACTATCTGGTCTTTATCCATATCATTCGGGCCGCTTTTTACCTGTATCCAGCATTTCTCGCCATCACTGGTAGTTTTAATTGCGTCCCATCCAGACTCTTCCGGTGCAATTTCTGCACTTTCAGAGCAAGATATCAATAGTTTTTGAATAAACAATCCCATTGAAGTGACAATAGACCTAGTAGCAGTCATATAAACATTGAGCCTGACAACTTCTTCGGGAGTGTCCAAATTTAACGCCCTAATTAAAAATGGGTTGGGATGAATTTTCCCTAAAGTCAGATTTTCAACCATAACTAGCTGTCGCCCAGTAAAATCTCGACAAATGCTGGCTAAAAAATTTTCAGCGATAGTAAGTTGCAGCGACAGTTGGCCTGAAGATATAAATGCTAAAATGCGTTCAATCTCATCGCAAGTAAATCTGAGCGCTCTTTTGCCCGATATGCTGCTGATGCCGTTTCTAAGTGTTTCTGCTTCTAAGTTAATAAATTCTTCTAACTCCGCAAAGTGACCGGCTAAAGATTGAGACTTTCTGGCCGGCAGTCCTACTTCTTTTTCTAAAACAAATGCTAATAATTCATGAAGTTGCTCTGACACTTTTATTTCTCCTCAACTCTATTTTAAATATTAGTTAACTGAAAAGAGAAAGCTGAAGAAACTCATACTTTACTAAAATCCAAAAGCAAGAGCATCAAGCATATACTTACCCTTCTCCCGCCCGACTTCTTGATATATATCCAAAAGTTCTTCGTAGGCAGTCTCTCCCCCTATAATATTCCAAAACTCATCTCCCATAATTACAGCTTGTTCAAAGGGCGTATACTTCCTTGCCACTGACCATTTATAATCTGAACGATTTGGCCCGTAAGGATTGTAAGCCATAGCATAATAACATTGAGCAGCGGGGCGAGACTGTCCGCAAAGTAAATGAAATCTCAGCAGTCGTTGAATTACCTCCAAACATTGTCCTTTGTTGGGTTTTGACCCTTTAATTTCAAAGAAAAATTGGCTCCCGTCATGAGATAGCACGTACAAATCTGCTTTGACCGATCGCGTAACTAAATGGTTAGTTTTTTGAGCCTCAAGAACAGCTTCTATCATTTCTTCAAAAGCAGGTTTATTTTCATTTTTGTCTGCTGACTGCTCAAATAGCGCTAGCTGACGCTCAATTTCATGGATAGCCTCTATGCTAACTTCGCCAGAAATTTCATAGCTTCTGCTTGCTTCTTGGTGATGTTCCAAAGCAATGAGTTTTGCACATTCTTCATAAGTTGTGCCCAAACGGCTGCTGAAACCTCTTTCAAACTCGTTAATCCGTAGCAACTCTGACGGCACGATCGCAGTTTGTAATAGTTCGGATTGCTCTGTAGAGGATTGGCCTGATAAATATGCTGCTGGAATATCAAGTTTCGGTATTAGCCGTCCTCTGTATTCATTGACAAGGTTTTCGATGAAAACTTCTAAGTATGCTTTGATGATGGCGCGTGTAATTGAGCTAATAGCTGACATTATTTTACTGCCAATATTCAGTTTACTTTACTTGTTGCAAAAATGTAATAACTTTGTAGTTAGGACTTTAGCTCTTGCTGATGAGTTGGCAAAGAAAGGACGGAAGTTTTTACTACAAAAAGGTTGATCGAGACTTGTATTAACCACCCGCCCTCAATCTATCCAAACTTCGTCAAGAATCGGAAAGCATCGAGTACGTGACTCGCGCAAACATAAGGCGAAGTATTGTAAAAAGCTTGCCAAGCCGCCGCTTTATCTTCGTCGTATTTACCCGCTCTTTCCGGGTATTTGCCTTGCCAATTTAGGCGCACTGCGTGACCGACTAATACATCTAAAACGATGTATTCTTCTACTTGCAATTCTGGGTTGCGCTGGGCGATCGCCGCCAACTCCATCAGCGCCTCAATATTGACTTGTCGGTATTCCGGCGCGACAATCTTATTCAGCAAATGCTCGATTTGTAGCGCAAAATTCTTTTCGCCAGGGGTCATTTCCGATAAAATGATATGGCTATCTAACCGATTGCGGCGCTCTAATTTGTCGCCAATAATCAAGCCTTTACAGTGCCGCAGCAGTCCCCAAACACTCGGATAAAAATCCTTCGGTACGCGATTGACAGTACCTTCCATTTGCCGCTTCCGGCGCCATCCTCCCCCAGGCATTGTTGCTTCTTCAGAAACTGGCGCTACTACCCATTCAATATCTTTTTCCGGCTGTTTGACGCGCAGGGATTCTTGCTGTTTGAGGATTTGATTCATTTCCTCGTATTCCGTCAACACTTGGCGCAGGCGATTTTTGATTTCAAAGGGACTTAGCTGCATTAAATGCTCGTAAGCTTCATTTTGGGTAACTCCCAATTCGCGAGCAAACTCGCTAGTCAGCAGCAAAATAAAGTAGCTAACTCTTAGCGTCAGCAGGCCTTTAAATAACTGCGGTTCGGCTTTAATTAGCAGGCCGAGGTAGATGAGAACTTCTTGAGTTAGAACTCGATCGCGAATGTCTTCTCCGCAGAATTGGCGAATTTTGTCCATCACTTCCGTGTAAGATCCGGGTCGCGAAATTATCGAATCTTCGCTGTAGGCTTTCCCCACAGCAATCTGTTTTTGCCGCACCAAAATGTCTGTCACCGCATCGGACAAGCTGATATCAACCTTGTCCAGCAAACCTGCGGCATGGCGGATGACTGCCCATTGGATTTTTGATTGCGAACTTTCTCCAGCTTTTGTATAAACTTCGTTGAGCAAATCCACAACTTTAACTGTTTCTTCCGCCCCTCCAAATCCTGTATCAAAGTTTAACCCTTTGAGGCGAACCAAGGTGTGCAGCAGCTCAATTTGTTCGTACAAATTTTCTGATTCGCGCAGGCTAGTCAGCAAAAATTGAGTATTAGTTTCGCACTCTAATTTAAATTCTTGCGTATGACCCAGAGGCCAAGTTTTTTCAGGATTGTAACCGAGATATCTGGGAGTTTCGACTGCACCTGTAACTGGAGATTCTGTGAATTCAAAATCGTGCATGAAATCAATTCTCTCCGTGCCAGCGGTCAGCATTAACTGCTTAAGATTTCCGAGTTTAACTGGCGTGTTGTTACAGTGTCCATCCCGGAATTCCTTCATTAATTCTAACAACGCTTCCCGCCCGGTTTCCAGCATCGTGTGAGTCAGCATCAGCGTTACCGTAGGGCGTCCCAACTGATACCAGTGGTGGTGAATGTGAGCTATTTCGCTTTTGATTTGAGCTACTAAAAAATGGTAATCTAAAGTTAAGTAAAACTCTTGTCTGTTCAAAAATGATGGGAGGAATACGATCGCCTCTTCGCGAATTTTAAACACCCTAGAAGTTGTTAAACTCCGCAAACGGCGCACGGGGCGGCCGGTTAAGCCTAATTGGTCGTTGCGTCCAATTTGCGTGTAAATAGCTGATAATTCTTTAGTCTGGCGGACTTGAATTGGTTCTACCTGTTTTGGGGTTTGTGCCGCAATGCCGTTAGCGGCTAATTCTGCTTGCAAATCTTCGTCTTCAGCTAACAGCGCAATTTGCACTAAAGGTTCTCTGTGCGGGCCCACTGACAAATGCCTTCCCAGCGGGTCAATATCGCCCACTGCGATTAATCCTTCATTTAGCAATTGACCGAGAAAGTACAAACTTTGCGCCCAAACGAGGGGAATATTTTCATTGGGCAAGCGCTGCTGGCTGCTGGGATTTAGCTTTTCTGCTTCAATATTTTCGGCGGGGACGTAGTACAATTCGGGTAGTAGCGGCACACCAGAGCGATCGACTGCTAGAGATTCCAAACGCTGCTGGTACTCCTGCACTTGGGCTTGATTTCCCTGAAATAGGCCGTCCAAGAATAAATAAGTGAAAAATAGCGGCCACTCGCATTCAATGTGCTCGAACTGCCTTAATTCTGTGGGTTCGTAGTGCAGGCGATCGGCATCTTCCAACACTGTTTGGTGTCCGTCCCGCAGAAACCGCTTGCAGCCGTATTTTCCTTGCAATTTGTCAATAATCTTATTCCGAGTCCGTTCTATTAATTCTCGGTCTTCAACAGCAAAAGCCGGAAAACTAATCACGCTCAATAAAGCTGCATCTACTTCTTTGGAACTAGATTCGCGAGGCAAAAGTGATTCCAAAGTTATGCGACTTCTGGCAATTTCGTCTGGCAAAACGTGAATAACTGAGGCTTGAGAACCTTTAATTCCGAACAAATCTAACCCATTTATTGCTTCCAGGGCTGCTTTAGCCATGCCAACTGAACTGGCGTTCAATTCTGCATTGCCGCGATTAATTTTATGGCCTCTTTCCCAAATTCCGTAATCCGGCGTGCGGTAGGCTCTACCGATGTAGTAAACTAAATTTTGCACGAAATTGACTTCATCAATTGTAAAAATTACGTGCAGCCCGGAAGCCGTCATTTGAGCAAGAATTAATAAGAATATAGATGTAGCGTCTAACTGTAAATGTCCCCACTGGTCATCCCCGACAACAATACTTCCAGTTTGAGTATTGTATTTAGCGTGCAGGGCATCTAGCGGCGACTGAGTATTTTTAAAATGTTCTACTTTGCTCGATTGCTGCATCATCGCAAACAGCAAGCCGCGCATCAGTTTGACTGTGCTGTGTTCGAGTTCAAATGTCCTGCCCTGATCGCCATCAATTTTGCGGTAAGCTAAACCCAAACCCCAAACCGCGAGAATGCTGTACACGTTGTCGCGCACCCAGGCATCGGTGTAGTCGCCGTGGGCGTTAACGGCGGTACTCGCGGGCAGCAAACCTGTAATTGGGTTCTGGCGCTTGAGGATGATGGTTTTGATTTGCTCGTAGTAATAATCTAACCTGGTTTGCCGCTGGTTTTTTGCGATCGCCATTTCGTTTTCCTTGTTTTTCCTGATGCGAGTAGATTTGGGGTGAATAGACTTTTAAATATATCAGATATTAGATCATTTCTCAAGTTATCCAAACACAAAAAGGTAATTGCCATGTCTACGCAAAACCACAATAACAACAGCGTTCCTTTCGTGAAAGTTGTCTACTCTACAGTGAAAATTAATGGTAAAATTGAGCTAGTACCGATGGAATGGTACGCCGACGGCTCTGTCAAAAAAATCGAACGCTAATGCTCGATCGCACTTGGCTGGCAAACTCTAATGAACTTGCGCCACCCGTCGCTTACAAAAAACCGGTTTCTGGGCCACGGAACGATGACTTAACAGACTGTTGGTGGCACAAACCGGCTTTTTTGCGACCAAAACTGGTCTAGCGTCGATCGCCAATCTAAGCTAATTTAAATAACTAGGTGTGTAGGAACCTCAAAGAAAAAAATATGGATCGATCGCGCCCGCAATTTTCAGTGCTGGGACTACCAGTTCACATATTAGATGATTATGCAGGTTGGCTGATGGAGCGTCTGCATCAAGGATTAGGAAGTCATGTGGTGACTTTGAATGCTGAAATGGCCATGCAAGCCGAGCAAAATCAGGCCTTAGCAGATGTAATTCGCAAAGCGGAACTGGTGATTCCCGACGGTTCGGGAGTGGTGCTGTACTTGCGGCTGCGTGGCAAACCGGCACAGCGCTATCCAGGGATTGAATTAGCAGAATCGCTGCTGCAACAAGCCGGAAAATTGCCTGATTCGGAACCACTATTTTTCTTTGGAGGTTCCCCAGGGGTAGCGGCTGCGGCGGCGGAAACTTGGCAGCAAAAAGTTAACGGATTGTCGATTGCTTCTCAACACGGTTATCTTTCGGCTGATGAAGAGAAAGACTTCCGTGAAAGCCTCAAACAAATGCAGCCCAAACTGATTTTTGTAGGCTTGGGAGTGCCACGCCAAGAATTTTGGATTGCCGAACACAGACACCTTTGTCCTGATTCGATTTGGGTGGGAGTTGGCGGCAGTTTTGATATTTGGGCGGGAACAAAAGACCGCGCGCCGGCTTGGTTTTGCGACAATCATTTAGAATGGTTGTACCGGCTTTATCAAGAACCTTGGCGGTGGCGCAGAATGTTAGCTTTGCCACAATTTGCATTGAAAGCTTTGGGGGATTTTCGAGGGTAAGTTAGTGTAAGCAGGACAGTGATTTTGAGACGGATCACGACACGGATTTTGACACGGATACACGGATGAATAGAATCATCTTACTATTTGCCACTGATTAGCGCCATCTGGCTCTAAAACGGAGTCTCTTCTTGACTTCGTTTTTGAGCTTGCAGCCAGTCAGGGACAAATATCCACTGATGGTTGTCGCGAAACTCAGTAGCTTGAGGTGAGGGAAATACACGCCGCGATAGCAGTCTTCTGTCACCAAAATTCATTAATAAACCAATTGGTAAAGCCGTGTGATTCAGGTAAGTAATGACTTGTCCCAAATACTTTTTATGAAGTGTAGCGAAGGCTTTGATTTCCAGAATAACTTTGTTTTCAATAATAAAATCTGGAATGTACAAACCAAGTAACTGCTCGTTGTAGTAAACGGGAAGGTTTTTTTGTGGCTCAAAACCGATTCCCTCTTTTGTCAGTTGTTGTTCGAGTTTTTCCTGATAAATTGCTTCTTTGTAACCCGGCCCAAGCTGTCTGTGAACGGCCATACCTGCACCTATGATCCGATAAGTTAGGTCTTCATGTGGAGCCTGAATCTTTTCGCTCATTTTTTTCTGTCCAATTGTTGAGATCCTTTTTTCCTTATTTTGGCATAGCACCCAAAAAATTCACCCAGACAGAAAAATTTTTTCTCTGGAAAGCACAGCACTACACGGATTTTGACACGGATACACGGATGGTTTGACTCGTCTGAGGTTTAGCTAATTGGCTAATTTGGCTATCCTCTGTGTATCCGTGTCGTGCTGGTTGCTGCTTGTCCCCTCGCGGGGAAGAGGTGGATCACAATTAGTGATTTTGGCACACAGCACTACACGGATTTTGACACGGATACACGGATGGGTTGACTCCTCGGAGGTTTAGCTAATTGACCAATTTGGCTATCCTCCGTGTATCCGTGTTGATCCGTGTGGTGCTGGTTGCTGCTTGTCCCCTCGCGGGGAAGAGGTGGAGCACAATTAGTGGTTTGGACACAAGGCACGACACGGATTTTGACACGGATACACGGATGGGTTGAGCCGTGTGACTGTTTAGCTAATTGGCTAACTTGGCTATCCTCCGTGTATCCGTGTTGATCCGTGTGGTGCTGGTTGTTTGTTGTCCCCTTGCGGGGAAGAGGTAGATCACAATTAGTGGTTTGGACACAAGGCACGACACGGATACACGGATGGTTTGACTCGTCTGAGGTTTAGCTAATTGGCTAATTTGGCTATCCTCCGTGTCTCCGTGTATCCGTGTTGATCCGTGTGGTGCTGGTTGCTGCTTGTCCCCTCGCGGGGAAGAGGTGGAGCACAATTAGTGATTTTGGCACACAGCACGACACGGATTTTGACACGGATACACGGATGGTTTGACTCGTCTGAGGTTTAGCTAATTGACCAATTTGGCTATCCTCCGTGTCTCCGTGTATCCGTGTTGATCCGTGTGGTGCTGGTTGCTGCTTGTCCCCTCGCGGGGAAGAGGACTGAAGTCCGATGCTGCGAACCCATTCCATTGCCATTAGACAATGTAAGGAGAATCGATCGCCTTTGCCCGATTAATCGCCACCAAAGTCTGGTAAATTAAAGCCGAAATCTCACCGCGGGTAATGTCCCGAAGCGGCGAAAGCCAATCGCGGGAAGGATAATTAACTACAATCTTCAAAGCAGTTGCTGTGGCGATCGCACTCAAAGCATAATTAGGAATTTGAGAGCGATCGGTGTAAACTTTCAAAGTATCAGCATTTCCCCCCTTCAGTTCCAAACCGTTAACCAAAGACACGATCGCATCAGCCTTAGTTAAATTCTGATTCGGGCCGAACTTCAACCCCGGAAACCCCGCCAAAAACCCCCCCCGATTTGCTCGTTCGATCGCACTTCTCGCCCAAAAAGTAGCAGAAACATCAATAAAATTTGTAGCCGGCACCCTCGGAATCGGACTAAACGCACTCACCAACAGCGCCGCATATTGAGCACGGTTTAAACTGTCATCAGGCCTAAAAGAACCGTCAGGAAAACCGCTAATTATATTCGCCGCAGCCAAAGCTTCAATAAACTTCTGTGCCCAATGTCCAGAAATATCGCTGAACACCGCACCGCCGATATTCGGATTGCCGCCGCCCTTTCTCACCGCAGCTTGCACAGCTTTAAAAGCATTCACTTTCCCGTAACCAAACCAATCGCTGCGACCGTTGTTAGGATCGTAATTCCCCATGCGATTGCCCAACTGGGGATCGGGATCGAGATCGACAATTTTCTCAGCAGTTTGTTCGAGAATTCCCCGCACTTCCCGCGCCGTCAAACGGGGGTTAGCCGAAAGTATCAAAGCTGCAACGCCAGCGACTACTGGAGTGGCGCTGGAAGTACCGCCAAAAGTATCAGTATAGTCCCCCCAGTCGTAGCCCCGATCGCCCACTCGATCGGCAGTAAACACCCCCAAACCGGGCAAATACTGCGTCACCTCCGGCGGCGTGCCGATAAATCCGGTTTCTGGCAACCAAGTTCCCGGCGGCGCGTTGTTGCTGGGGGCGCAAACCGAGATGCTGGAACCCCAATTGCTGTAGGCTGCTTTTTTGTTGAGGGAAGTGGAAGCGCTGACGGCAATTACGTCGGGGTGAACGGCAAATCCGTTTAGCCATCTAGTTTGACCCTCCAGGATGTTGTTGGGCCAGCCTTTTTCGTTAACAGTACCGTTGACTGGGCGGTTGGCATTCCCCGCCGCGAACAGAATAACGCAGCCTCTGCCGCCCCGCCCTTGGGTTGCTGCTTTGGTGATAACGGCACTCTGCCGCAGGGAAAGCGGATAGTAAACTGCCGCAGGCCCCCAACTGCAAGAAATGACGGCGGCACCTTTTTGGATCGCCCAATTAAATATTTTTTCGACAGAATTGTCATCGAGAAAACCCGTGGTACGAATGGGCATCAGGGCGCATCCGGGGGCGACGCCGACAATGCCTTTGCCGTTTTCTTCAGCAACGGCGACGCCGGCACAACTTGTGCCGTGGTTGTCTGAGTCGGCGACTGGCATCGGGGAGGTGTCGCCGTCTTTGAAATCGATGGGTGAGACGATTTTGCCTTGGCCTTGAAAATCTGGGTGGGTGATGTCAACTGAATCGTCGGCGATCGCAATTACGATCGATCGAACTCCGCGAGTCAGGTTCCAAGCTGGTTCTGCATAAATTTGAGCACCGCCGATAAGTTCCTTGCCACCTTTGTTGTTGAGATACCACTGTTTGGGATAAAGCGGATCGCGGGGCGTGTAATGCTGCTGCGTCTCTACTAAAATGTTGGGTTCCGCTACCAGAACTTCTGGATATCTTGTCAGGCGGTTGGCAATTTTGATCGGGTTTTCTGTTGCTTGTTTTGTAACTTCACAGACGAAGGTGTTGGGAATTCCTTCTACTGGCCGGACTATGTTTAAAGCTGCTGCATTGGCGATCGCCTGTCGCGATTGTTCGTCTACTTGTTCGCCAAATTGAATCGTAATTTGGTCGGTTAAATAAAAGAATGTACTCGGATTGTTCGCGGGGCAATAGACGTGGCTGGCAAAAGCTACGGCATCGCTGGCGCGGGCTGCTTGCATTGCGGCTTCTAGGCTAGAGGGCGCAACGAGATATTCTTCGAGATTGCTTTGGCCGACGCGGCGATTGAGTTTTGCCCCAGTTGTTGCAGCCCAATCGTTTGAGGCTGATGCTGTTGATGAGGGGCGGACTGTAAAGCGATCGTCCGCTTTTGACAGCAGCAATTCGTCGCCGCCACGCTGCAAAATCACTGCCAGACTTTCATCTGGGACTCCAATTCCTTGATAATTTTGGAGAGTCTCGGAGGTGGGTTTGCTTGGTTCTACCATCAGAAATGTTCCTGTTTAATTTGGATGTAGATTTATCACACATATTTATAAGCCG
The DNA here is from genome assembly GCF_036705285.1 of Microcoleus sp. B4-C1. NCBI lineage: Bacteria > Bacillati > Cyanobacteriota > Cyanophyceae > Oscillatoriales > Microcoleaceae > Microcoleus > Microcoleus sp. B4-C1. The sequence goes on from NZ_JAUBUC010000004.1 coordinate 18,917, forward strand.
TCAGGGATGTTTTTGCTATGAGGGGTTTGAAACTGTAACTAACAGCGGTAGTTTTTCCATCAGTCCGCGTCGGACTTAGTTTGTGCGATCGCGTTGCTAGCGGTTTCAACCGCCGAGTCTTTTTCGAGATCAGCAAGTTTTTCAGCAGATAAACACGCTCAAATAAACACGCTAGGATTAACATTAAAAAATTCTCCCAGCGCCTTAGCTTGCGCCTTGCTAATCGCCCGTTTCCCATTAACCACCTCAGAGACTACTCCTTTGGAACCAATCACGCCCACTAAATCGGCTTGTTTGAGTTCGCGAACTTCCATGAAATGCAATAGAACATCCCGGGGAGTCACTTCTGGATCTGGGTAATATTTTGATTCGTATTCTTCGATCAACAGCCCCCAGAGACTCAGTAAAGTTTCTTCTTCTACTGTTAATTCTTCCTTAGACATCAGAAAATCAACTTCTGCGAGGGCAAGATCATTATCTTCTTCGTTCAGGATTGGCTTAGGCTGAGATTTAGCCAGCAGTTGACCGTAAGCTGTTTTTTCAATTGTGATGTTCATTTCTCATTCCTTTGCTTGCTTACTTAGACATGGTTCTCAAGTAGAAGGTGGGTGTTTGTTTCTCGGTATCATGATTTTGACGTGGAGAGTAAATGTTTTGGAGTGATTGAATACATCAGGGAATCTGTAAGGTTTTCCTGATGATTTTAGTAAATTTAACCTATTTTATGTTTGACTTCATCTTCATCATTCCACTTGATATTGTCATATTCGCTATGGGTTAAAAATTTTTTAAAATAAATAATTTTGGCGGTATAGTTTATTTTTACGATTAATCTATACTGATTGCCTTTAATATTAAATATGGTATATCCACAGACTTGATCGACCGATTTGGAATATCCCTGTCGAATCTCTTCTAGTGATTCCCAATCGTTGTCTTTGATGGCCTTGCGCCAGACTGCGATCGCAGCCTTGGCATCGTCGGAGTAGGATTCGATCGCACTCTCCAGATTTTTCTTGGAAATTAGCCTCATTCCAGTACCGTTTTTTACACGACACCTCTACGTTCTCATACTGAGAACATTCTGTCAAGTCTCTACTTGAATTTTTCCTCAAGAGCCTTTTGCCCGATCGCGCACCCTTTGACATTTCAACAAATTTGGTTTACACTTAGCCGGTTGCGATCGCCAATGGTAAGATCGGCTCAAGCTAAATATTTTTTTAAAGCGCATAGGCGCAAAGTAATTTCATGGTATACTCTGGAACTGTTTGCTGGCTTCGCTCCACTGCCCGGATTACGATCGGGGCGATCGCAGCTTTTACCCTGTTGCAACCGCTCCAAGTCCAAGCACAACAACCTTCTGGGCCAGAGAACCAACCGCAAGTCGAGCCCGCCGACGACCCCACAGACCCCAACAATCTTCGCCCTCTGACGCAAGACAGCAGTCTGCTGAGCGTACCAGGAGGCCAGCGTTTGATGACAGAAGCCAGCAGTGCTATTTCCTCTCAGAATTACGCACTGGCTACTCAAAAACTCCAAGAATCCCGCCAAATTTTCAATCAACTGTCCAACTTCTACCAACAACTGGGTAGCAGTTTTGCCGGAATTGACATCCGCTTGGCCGAAAGCCACCGCACCAAAGCTGTAGAAACGGCCCAAATGCGCGACGAAGCTACCTACCGACTCGCGTTGGTACACCGGGCACAAAATAAGCCCGAACTGGCTGTGCCCCTGCTGATTCAGATTATTCGATCGCAGCAGCCAACTCGCGACTTGGGCAAGAAAGCTTACCAGCAGTTACTGGAATTGGGTTTTGTGGATTCGCCCTTTCCCCGGCCTGCCAGCACTCAACCGCGATCGTCTAACAAATAGTTCCACTAAAATCTAAATTACAGCCGTTTATCAGAGAAACCAATGGTTACACCGTCTCAAGTAGCAGAAATGATTAAGGCAGGGTTGCCCGACGCTAAAATACAAGTTGACGATTTGACCGGTGGCGGTGACCACTACCAGGCGAGAGTCGTCTCTGCAGCCTTTGAAGGAAAAAGCCGAGTACAGCAGCACCAACTGGTATACGGCGCTCTCAAACAGGCAATGGCTAGTGAAGCCATCCACGCTTTGGGCTTGGAAACCTTAACTCCTGCAGAATGGGAAGCGAAAAGTCAAGCTGCTTAATTGTTGAGCGGCAATTGGGTATCACAAGTTTGTGCTTGTGTCAAGAGTTGCTTGAAATACAACTGCTGCACTTACCCACAAAAACCAAAGAAACCGGGTTTTTTAACCGGAATCTATGGCTGTAACGAAAGATTTTCCTAAAAAACCCGGTTTCTGCGTCAGTCAACGTTTAAAAATTTTCAAACAATATTAGGACCTACCATGAGTACAACAGCACATCAAAGAATTGACGAGTTGGTTAAGCAAAACAAAATCATGGTGTTTATGAAGGGCAATAAGTTAATGCCCCAGTGTGGTTTTTCTAATACTGTGGTGCAAATTCTCAATACTTTGGGAGTGCCTTACGAAACTGTTGATGTTTTGGCAGACCAGGAAATTCGTCAAGGCGTTAAAGAGTATTCCAACTGGCCGACAATTCCTCAAGTTTATATCAACGGCGAATTTGTTGGTGGCTCGGATATTATGATCGAGATGTATCAAAAGGGCGAATTGCAAGAAGTTGTAGAAGTGGCTTTGGCTTCTTAAATTAGACAGAAAAAACATATCCCCGACTTCTTAAAGAAGTCGGGGAAATAACAGCAATCGCGTTTTACGTTGAATTAGGTTGATTTACTTAATTATTCGTTACCAGGCAAAGCCTAGGAACGCAATGCAGTCGGCTAGGCATCGAATTTTTAGGCTCCCAAAGCGAGGCCGAGCCTGTGGACATCGGTTCCGAGGCATAGCCAGGGAACCCGTTAAAATTGCCAATTCCCAATTCCCAATTCCCAATTCCCAATTCCCAATTCCCAAATCATCAAGGGTTTATCAAACCGAAGTTGCTATTTAATAGTAGTCTGATTCAGCCTGTGTCTGTGTCTGTGGCATTGCAAAATTGGAGGGGTCGTGAATGTAACGCGCTGCTTCTTCCTCTAGTCTGTGAATCAGATAGGGCTCCAAACTGTTGGAGTGCCGCAGGGCTGCTAAATAGCCGTCTAAGTAAAGCCGTAGGTCATCAAAGCGATAACCTCTATTCCACATTTCGACGAGGGCGTCGGTGAGTTTTTGGTAGTGCCGGATTGTTTGGGTGTCTTGTAGCATGGTGTGAGTTTGAAATCCTTTGTGGTTTGTATAATGACGGCGGGATTTAGGAACGGCCTCGATTGATGCTGAGTGGCTCAGCTTGAAGCTATTTCTAAATAAAAGTTTTTACCCTGCTCAACAGGCTACCCTCCATAAAAAATTTCACTCGTTGCAATGCAGTTGCTCGACTTTTTGCGCGCACCTAGATAATTCGCTGTGCGTTTAATTGAGTCGGGATGTGGCTGAATTTGACGGTCAAAGTGGCTGAGTGTTCCGGCTACCGAGCGAACGGTTGGAGGAATTCTAGTTTCACTGGCGCGATTTGTCAACCTCCGGGGAGTAGGGGCTGGGTCGGGGGGATCGCTTTTAGCAGGGGGTTGGGGCATGGGATCGATCGGCTTTACACTGTCTTATTTTCATTGTAAGCTTACCGCCAGAATGATTTCACCTTTCTGCAGGCTGACTCTGCCAAATTAACCCAATCTTTAAAATTCGTACCCTAGGTATGTCCGCTGCTTTAAACGCAGCTCATGCTTGAGTAGCGATGGTTACAAAAGCTTGACAAAAGCTCTGTTAACCTTGTAGCAATTAGTGATATGGGAAGCTCGCCTCTGTGGAATCTGCAAGTATTTCAATTGTTGAAGGGAATCCGCACCTGCGATCGCTCTTGGGCTGGCATCTACAGCAAGTCGGTCACTGGGTGCACCAGTCAGCGGATATCAGTCACGCTAGGGAAATATTTTTCAGCCGCCAGCCAACCCTAGTCATTCTGGATGCCCAATTGCCGGATGGGGACGGTTTGGAATTTTGCAACTGGCTACAACAGCAGCAGCAGTCGCTGATTTTGATGCTGTCGGCGCGGAATTCGGAATCGGATATTGTTGAAGGTTTGAAGGCGGGGGCAGACGATTACCTGACTAAACCCTTTGGGATGCAAGAGTTTATGGCCAGGGTGGAAGCTTTGATGCGCCGTAACCGCACGATGCTACCGCCGGCGACGCTGGAGTGCGGGCTGCTGAAAATTGATTTGGTGCAGCGCCGAGTCAGGTTGTACGAGGAACATATTGAGCTGACTCCCCAGGAATTTAGCCTGCTGTACGTGCTAGCTCAAGCTGGAGGAGTGCCGCTGTCGCGCTCGGATTTGCTGCGTCGGGCCTGGCCTGATGCGATTGATAACCCCCGGACGATCGACACTCACGTACTCTCTCTGCGTAAGAAAATCGAAATTGACCCGCGACAGCCGAGCCTGATTCAAACTGTACGGAATGTCGGCTACCGACTCAATCTGGAGTTGTTGAATGGGAATCAACGGCTTTCTCCGCTGGTACCCGGAGCAGTGCTTTCTTAAACTACGATCGAGCTATAAGTCTGATTTTATTTTGGGAATTGATTGGCGATCGCATCTGTTTTTGCAGCCATAATAAAATCATTGCGGTGCAGTCCAGAAATCGCATGAGTCCACCAAGTCACAGTAACTTTTCCCCACTCGGTTAACAGTGCAGGGTGATGTCCTTCGGTTTCTGCTGCTTCGCCAACGCTGTTTGTAAAGGCGATCGCACTTTTGAAATCCGGGAATTTGTAGGTGCGTTCTATTTGGGGAATGCCATTTTTTTCGATTAAATTCCAGTCGGGAATTTGAGGTTTGAGTTGGACAATTTCGTAAGCTGTGACACGGGGAGAGTTTTGGCGGCAGGCGGCACAGCGTTCTGTTGCTAAAGGTTCCATAAATTGCTTGTTAGCGAGAAGATGCTCAAAGATATTATAAGCTGTTCTACATTTAAACTGTGTGTCCGAAATCAATAAAACTATTGTGGGACGGGCTTCTAGCCTGTCCTGAATTTCCAATTTAAATACGTAACAGCTTAGACATTTCTAATCTAAATTATTTGGGGCGGGGCAACTGTCATTTAAGAGTGGAGTAGACATTGTGATGGAAAGCGTTCCAAAAACACATGAGCAATCATTGAAAATTTCTGCAAATTATCGTTCACCGTGGAATCGCTTAACCGTTGATATCAGGAAGGGGCGGGTTGATTTGGCTATTTCGCTTATAAAACCTTGGTAAACCCGCCCCTCCAAGTGCGATCGCTCAACCGATAATTTTCTTAATCAAATCTAACTTACCTAGATAGGGAGCGTACCGCCATTTTAAGTCAAGTAAAAATGACTTTTGCAGCACGCTTTTTTGATGAGAAAAGGTGTCAAAACTTGCTTTGCCGTGATAGCTGCCGATGCCGCTGTCGCCAACTCCGCCAAAAGGTAAACTTGTTACTCCGACTTGCATAATCGTGTCGTTGAGACAAACTCCCCCCGAAGAAGTTTCCCGCAAAATTCGCTGTTGTTTCTCTTTATCCTTCGAGAACAAATACAAAGCTAAAGGTTTGGGACGGGCGTTGATTTGGGCGATCGCCTCACCGAAATCATCATACTCCAAAACTGGCAAAATCGGCCCAAAAATCTCATCCTGCATCACCGGCGCATCCCAGGAAACATGATCTAAAACCGTCGGTGCAATATATCTATCTTCCGGCTTAACTTGACCGCCCACGACAATTTTTCCGTCTTTAATAAATGCACTCAAACGTTCCACTTGGCGCTGATTTATCACGCGGGAATAGTCGGGGCTTTGTTGCGGATCGTCGCCGTAAAAATCGTGAATTGCTGTTTTAATTGCTGCCATCAAAGCAGGTTTAACTTTTTTATCAACTAACAGGTAATCGGGAGCGATGCAAGTTTGTCCAGCATTGAGAAATTTGCCCCAAGCAATGCGTTTTGCGGTGTATTCAACCTGAATATCTGAGTCTACAATGCAAGGACTTTTGCCACCTAATTCCAAGGTTACGGGTGTCAGGTGTTTAGCGGCAGCTTCCATGACAATTCGACCGATTTTAGTGCCTCCGGTAAAGAAGATGTGATCGAATTTTTCGGCTAGCAGTTGTTGGCTGATTTCCACACCTCCTTCCACCGCTGCTACGTAGGCGGGATCGAAGGTTTTGGATATCATGTCGGCGACAACTTCCGACGTGTGTGAGGCGATTTCCGATGGTTTGAGGATGGCGCAGTTGCCGGCGGCGATCGCCCCGACTAAAGGTGATATCATTAACTGAAACGGGTAATTCCAAGGCCCGATGATTAAAACTACGCCCAAAGGTTCTGGGTAAATGCGGGCTGATGCTGGGAATTGATCTATCGAAGCAGGCACTTTTCTCGGCTTTACCCACGATTTGAGGTTTTTGAGGGCATAATTAACTTCGGCAATCGATGCGATTTCAAGATAAGCCTCGAATTCCGGCCGACCTAGGTCTGCCTTGACAGCATCTACTATTCGTGATTGATTAAGTTCGATCGCACTTTTAAGTTTTTTCAGTTGTTCAAGCCGAAAATCCACATCTTTCGTTTTCCCAGTTGCAAAAAATTGCCGCTGCTGCTGGATAATATCGCTGACGCTGATTACCATATTTATTCCTCCATGTCTATAAATAAATGTTACAACAGGAAAACGGAACTTGGGTAAAGTGCGATGCTGTTAAAGCGCAGACTTCTTGAAGAAGTCTGCGATCAGGGCTTTATGCTATAACTTATAAGGTATTAATTGTAGATTTTTAATTTGAGTTAAGTTATGAAAATATCTAAGAACGATTTTTTTTTCTATTCCTGCTGGCTGCTTTGCTTGCTTGCAGTAGCAGGATGTACCTCTAAGCCCGAAAAGCAAGTTGTCATCTGCTCGAAAGACTTTACCGAACAAGCCATTCTCGCAGAAATTTTAGCACAGCACATCGAAGCTAAAACAGATATCAAAGTAGAACGAGAACTGAATCTCGGAGGTTCGCTTTGCCATCAATCCCTAACAGCAGGTAAAATCGATTTGTACGTCGAATACACGGGTACTGCTTACGCCAACCTGCTCAAACAAAAACCGATTTCTGACCCCAAAAAAGTCCTCGATTACCTCAAACAAGAATATCCCAAACAGTTTAAAGCAGAATGGACGCAACCACTGGGATTTAATAACAGTTTTGCGATTATTGTGCGGGGAGATGATGCCAAAAAACTCAATTTACAAACTCTCTCGCAACTTGGCAAAGCTTCACCTAACCTCCGGGCTGGTTTCGGCCCAGAATTTAACGAGAGAGAAGATGGATTTCCCGGATTGGCTAAAACTTACGGGATTAAGTTTCGAGAACAACCGAAGGAGTTGCTGTTAGGATTGCTTTATCAAGCGCTGCAACAAAAAGAAGTAGATGTGATTGCTGGTAGTACGACGGATGGTTTGATTCAAAGTTTAGGTTTAGTAGTTCTCAAAGATGACAAGGGCTATTTCCCGCCCTACCAAGCTGTTCCGGTTGTGCGATCGCAAATTTTGGAAAAATACCCGGAATTGCGTCCAGTGCTCGCAGAATTGGGCGGCAAAATCTCTGAGGAAGATATGCGGAAACTCAACTATCAAGTTGACGGGGAACAGCAGGAAGCTGGACAAGTAGCCCAGGAGTTTTTGCAGAAAAAGTTGGGCGCTGCAAAGCCCGCACCTAGCGCAAAGTAATGGTTAGTTTCTCTCCTAAAAGTTCACTTTATAGGCGTAGCAGCTTACTTAAAAGTTGGGATTAGAAATTGGTAAGTATTGGGATTTCTACGGTTTCAGCAATTTTATGAGCTAGCTTTTTAAAGTCTCCGTAAACACTTTGCACGGCCTGGATGTGAGAACCAATTGCCCCATCCGCAGGTTTGAGGTGGAACATAGGTTTATGGGCTTCCTGGGCAAGCGGCATCAGACTCTGATAGTGTTTTAGCAAAGCTAAACAGTGAGGATCTTCGGCGATGGAAAGTGTGCTATTTTCCGATTCATTGAGCACAGCTTCCCGATAAATATTAGGAATCCGTGCAATCCATCGCTGATAAGCTTTCACTGGGCGGTCTAGCCGTACCGAGTGTTGCAGGACAATATAACCAACAGGTTGCATTTGACCTTGAGGAAGCTTTAAATCAGGGGCAGGATTTTTCTCTAATCTTTCTAGCCATTCTTGCCGCCAGCGTCTGAGAGTTGGGCCGAGATTTTTCAATCCTTGCAGTGAGAATAAATCCGGTGATAGAGGAACTACTACATAGTTAGCTGCAATCAAAGCGGCCCGGTTAATCGCTCCTAAATTCGGGCCGATGTCTGTCAAAACTACATCAGCTTGATGAACTGTTGCTGCTTCTTGCAAGAGTCGCCAAAAAGCAGAAATGACCCGAAAAGAACGCTCCTTGCGATCGGTGCAGCCGGGCCATTCTGCTGAGAGGTCATCTTCAAATCCAGAGAGCAATAAATCTCCTACCAAGAGTCCCAATCTTTCTTCAATGTGCTCTACTTCTGGAGTAGCAATATCACCAATTCCTCTAACTAAAGGCTGTACGCAGCGAAAAACTGTGTTAGGTCGGTTATTGCCTTCCCACAATTCTTCTAAACGTTCTTCATCTAGAAAAGCAGCAGTCAAATTAGCTTGGGGGTCTAAATCTGCTGCTAGCACCCGCAGCCCTAAATTGCGATACATCCAGGCTAAATGATAGACTAGCGAAGTTTTACCGACGCCACTTTTATTATTGAAAAAAGCAATAATGGGTACTGTCACGGATGCCTCCTAATAATTACTAAAACATGAGCATCTTCGACAACAAACTCCGGTGGTGGACTGCCATTTTTTTGCAGTGAATTGCGAGCTATGGCGATACCCATTCCAAACCTTTGTACATAACCAAGATTTTTTAAGGCTTCTGCTAAGTTTGGATTGCGGTAGTCAGTGATTCCAGGCCTACCAAAATTTTGTCTGTTAACTTGTCCAAAGGGCCCCCCGGGGTTTTGAATTTCAATGCGATCGCTAAACCAGGTAATTCTTACTGGTGCATACGTCCCTTCATAGGTGCGGTGCAAGAGCGCATTTCTAGCAAGCTGTTGCAGTGCTACTAACGGGTAATCTGGCTGCTGGATTTCCACTGACTGAGCGGTAATATCAGAAGCTATTGAGATATGAGATTGCAGTATTTCATCTAACACTCTCAGCATCATAGAAAGTTGCCCGGCAATTTCTTTCTGGTCTTTAATTGGGTCGGTTAGCTCAGTTCCCTCAATTCGCAAAAATTGAATGTAAGCACCCGGTATCAATTGCCTTGGGTCTTTTCCTACTACCAATATACCTAAATTTGTTGGCTGAATTGACGGTAAACTGGTAATAAATCTTACTGATGCTAATTGGTGTTCGACGGTTCTTTGATTTTCTTCTAATATGTCACTAGGCAATGCTGAAGGTAGATATTCCTGTTGAAATAAAGTTAAATTTAAGTCATCTAGTGTCCCGGAAGGCAAAGATTGAATATCAAAAGGTAAATCTCTGGAACGCCGTTTTTCTGAGAGACGGCGCTCTTCTTCGGCTGTGGCAGTAGCGCGGCGGGGGCCCACCCGTACCCAGATTCGCCCCTCATAGCGGACAGGGGGTGCATCTGATGGTTCTACAATGACTGCTGCTAACTCGCATCCCGCAAGCGTTCGCTTTTGCACGGTTATCGCGGGAAAAGGCAGTATATTTCCATCTGAACGCATATCCGAGAGGGTTAGTAACAGTTGAGCGGTGATGCTCAAATTGGCACAGCTTCCATCATCATTAACACCTATAAATAGTACCCCTGGCTGTTGGTGGTTTGGCAAGTCGTTGGCAAAAGCGCATATAGCCTGACGGAGTTTACCCCTATCGGATGTTGAGGCCTTGCGCTCTACTCGATCGGATTCAATGTCTTTGAGGAGATTTTCTAACTGACTGTCATCCATGCTTTAACTTATTTCTCGTAAATTATTCTTACTGTTTGGTAACAGCAGACTGCGGCTAGTTTGGGAATTGTTAAGAGTTTAAATAGAAAAGTTTATTTTCAATTACTACTTACCAATTTCCCGCATCAGCCGCTAAATTAAATTTCTAAGTCCCTTCACTCAGCCTCCGCAAATTCAAAATATCGCTCATCTTTTTAATTTGCATACAAGTCCGCTCGAACTGTTGTTTATCCTGGATATCCATGCACAAGTCAATTAAGGCCGGCAATCCGGGATAGGTTTTGACTTGAGCGCTGCGGACGTTTACTTGGTTGTCCTTCAAATGCGATAAAACATCATTGAGAACTCCCACTCGATCGAGGGCTTCAATTTGAATATTAACCGGATAAGTGTTGGGTCGAGATTCATTGCGGTTGCTGGAATTCCAACTCACAGGAACCAAGCGATCCCCAGGTACGCTCTCAACATTTGAACATCGTTGTCGGTGAATCGAAATTCCGCGAGTGCGAGTCACAACTCCAATAATTGATTCCCCAGGAATCGGACAGCAACAGCCGGCTAAATGGTAGAGCAATCCCTCTACACCTGCGATGGGCGATTTGCTCGGAGATGAACTCGGTACTGGTTTCGGTGTCGTCGATGCAGGTATTAGCTGGGGCAATTCGTGGGTTCCTGCGGGAGCAGCTTCAATTTTTTGCTGCACTTTTACTAAATCTCGCAGTCGATTTACTACGAGATTTAAGGTAACTTCGCCGTAGCCCAAACCGGCGATTAAATCTTCGACGCTGTGGTAGTTGCAGCGCTGAGCCACAGACTGCATGGGTTCAGATTTTAGCAAAGATTCTAAGCCGTTTTTACCTAATTCTTTTTCCAGCAATTCCCGCCCGCGAGCAAGATTTTCATCTCGGTGCGATCGCTTCAACCACTGACGAATTCGGTTTTTTGCTCCGTTTGTCTTGACAAAATTCAGCCAGTCGGAACTCGGATGACCATTTTTTTGGGTCAATATTTCTACAATATCGCCATTCTTTAAAACCTTGTCTAGTGTCACCATTCGCCCGTTGACTCTCGCACCGGTGCAGTGATTGCCAATTTCGGTGTGAATGCGGAAAGCAAAATCTACGGGAGTTGACCCGCTATTGAGAGCAATTACGTCTCCGTTAGGAGTAAAAACGTAAATATCTTCGTCGAATAAGTTGTCCTTAATGCTTTGTAAATATTCGCGATCGTCTTTGAGGTCGCTTTGCCATTCAAGGAGTTGTCGCAGCCAAGTAAATTTTTCGTCATCGCCGGTGACTTTTGTGTTAGAACCGCCAGTTTCTTTGTATTTCCAGTGCGCGGCAATGCCGTATTCTGCAATGTGGTGCATGGCTACGGTGCGAATTTGCACTTCGATGGGGCGGCCGCTGGTTCCGATTACTCCGGTGTGCAAAGATTGGTAGCGGTTGGCTTTTGGTAAACCGATATAATCTTTAAAGCGGCCGGGAATCGGGCGGAAAGAATCGTGGACGATCGCCAAAGCCCGATAACAGTCATCATTGGTTTCTACTATGATCCGCACCGCCGCAATATCGTACACTTGGTTAAAGCCTTTTTGGCGGCGCTGCATCTTCCCATAAATTCCGTACAAATGTTTGGGACGACCGCTAACTTCATAGCATTTAATGCCTAAATTGTCAAGCCTTTCTCGCAAACTATCTGTGACTTCTGCGAGTTGAGTTTCTCGATCGGCCCGCTTCACCGCCACCAATTCCTGAATTTCGCGGTAAGCTTCAGGTTCCAGGTATTTAAAGGCTAAATCTTCCAATTCCCACTTAAAGCGGCCGATACCCAAACGGTTCGCCAGGGGAGCAAAAATCTCTCGGGTTTCTAGAGCAATACTGCGCTGCTTTTCCTCGGACAAATGCTCCAAAGTCCTCATGTTGTGCAGCCTGTCTGCCAGTTTGACGACAATGACGCGAATATCTTTAGCCATTGCTAGGAACATTCGGCGGAAATTTTCCGCAAGGCGCTCTGTTTTGCTGGAAAAATTAAACTTAGAAAGCTTGGTGACACCTTCAACCAACTGTCGCACTTCGGCGCCGAACCGCTGTTCTATTTCTTCGAGAGTAATATCTGTATCTTCAACAATGTCGTGGAGGAAGCCGGCGGCAATCATGACGTTGTTGCCGCCCATATACCGGAGTATTCCAGCGACAGCTACCGGATGGCAAATGTAAGGTTCTCCTGATTTGCGGTATTGTCCTTCGTGCAAGTCGCGGGCAAATTCAAAGGCCCGACAAATTAAGCTGTCGTCAGTCGAACAATTATGGTTAGGGCCGCCATCCGGCTCCGATCGAGCATTCAGGCATTCTTGCAGCCAATCGGGAACTACAGCAGGATCGATCGAAGGAGAGGGAGTCAGAGTGTTCGCGTTCATGGGGTACACCTTTAAAACTTAGAAATACAAATGGTTAAAAGCCGGTTTTCGGTTGAATTGCCGAAATTATGTGTTTAGCTATACTAAACTAATTGAATGCCACAATTTGCAATTCAAAAAAATAGTCGATTTTTCTCAAACTATACCTATCTAATTCCGAGTCGCCCCCCCTCGCAGGTAGGAAAAGATAGTGACACCACTGCTGCCGCAGCAGTCTGTCGATCGGGGAAAATCGGGTAAAATAAGCATATTTTGGCGGTAGCCGTTGAGGTTGCGGGCGATCGGCATTTACCGGCAACGCTAAACTAAAAGCAGCAGCCAGAAGGGTAGAGTCAGGGCAGCAAATCAAAAAAAGTTCTCACAAAACAGGGAATAGCTCCAAAAACGCACAGCTTCCCTCCCTATGAGCAAACTTAAGTAAGTATCTACTTTGATTATAAATACAAATTTGTTTACAAAATCATGATATTGTCCGAAGACCGCCGCCAGTGCTACCAAGAATTACAGCAAGCACTAGAACAACTACAAAGAACTGCTGCACAGGATAATCTGGATCGGGCCGCGCTGGCGATCGAATACACAAAAGTGCAACAATTTTTCGGAAACCAAATTATGAGAGCCGAAAGCGATGAGTTAGACGCCTCAGAAACACCCCCAGAGCAGTCCTATTTGACGGAAATTCACAAGCAACTGCGGTTATTGGGGACAGATGTCACCTTTTTGCAAGCGTCGCGCCAGCCAGCGACAGCAAAGGCGAGGCAAACTGGGGCGATCGCGCGGCTCAACACGCTAATTGGCTACTGTGGCGCGCTGCTGCAAAAAAATTCTGGTTCTTCAGGGCCCGCCTAGATACAGAATTAATAATTGAATTAACAGGGAATTAATAAGGCAAGGAGAAATAAAGCGGTGGAATGTCCAAAATGTAAACATCCCAATTTAGAAGGCGGTACCTTAGCCGGCCGTATGTCGGTGCAGTGGTGTCCCAACTGTTACGGTATCTGGATTCCAGGCAGAGAATACGAAGCTTGGCAAAAAGAGCAAAGCCAGTGGTACAACAAATCCGAGAAGCCTGATGCGACAGCGACTCTCGGCATAGAATTCACGCCGTCTCCCTACGACAGCAAAGCAGCGCTGTGTCCCGAAGACGGTCACTATCTGTCGCGGGCGAAAGTTCCTTTCAGCAGAGTGCCCTTTTACATAGAGCGCTGTATGTTGTGCGGGGGCATTTGGTGCGATAACGGCGAGTGGGACATTCTCGAAAGTCTGGGATTCCACACCGAGATTGACAAGATGTTTTCTCCGAATTGGCAAGCTAAGGCCCGCGTGCAAGAACTCGCCTCTCGCGAACGTCAAGTGCTGACTGAGAAGCTGGGGCCGGATATCGCCGGATATGTGTTGGAACTCGCGGAAGTTTTAGCAGACCATCCTCACGCAGATTGTGCCGCTACTTACATACTGCGGAGAGCTGAGTTGAAGCGCAGGGAAATTTAGTCAGTTGATGGTTGTCAGTTGTCAGTTGTCAGTTGTCAGTTGTCAGTTATCAGTTATCAGTTGCTCGGTGAATGATGTACTAATAAAAGCTTTGTTTGTAGCTATTTTTATTTGTATTTACAAACAGCAGATCAGTCTCTTGCCAATAACTAATAACTCTGAAACAATAAGAAGTAACAGCCAGTATATTGACCATTAAATAACAAATAACAACTGACAACTGACCGCTGACTACTGACAATCAAGCATCCACGATACAAGCCCCCGAATTTATCCGTGGGGTTAATGCTTTAATTCTTTAATCTAAAATCCAAAATCTAAAATCTAAAATCGATTGACTAAGGACTAATGACTAATGACTAATGACTCTTCTCTATTTTTCGTTGACAATCTGCGAGTCGCTTATCCTCAGCGGCGAGGCCAATCCGGTTGGGCCGTGGACGGGGTTTCCCTGACGCTGAAACCGGGGGAAAAGCTCGGATTAGTTGGGGAGTCTGGGTGCGGTAAGTCAACTTTGGGAAGGGCGGCGATGCGGTTGCTGCCGGATTCAACGCTGATTGAGGGGCGAGTTAGTTTTGCTGGAGAGTCGGTGTTTGATATGAATGCTTCGCGGCTGAGACGGTTTCGGGGCGAAGCTGTAGCATTGATTTTTCAAGATCCGATGACTCGTCTCGATCCTTTGATGACTGTAGGAGAACATTGCATCGAGACTTTGCAAGCTCACCGACCGAATTTGGATCGCAAGCAAGCTAAGAAACGGGCGATAGAAACTCTGGAAGCTGTGAAAATTCCCGCGTCTCGCTGGTCGCAATTTCCCCACGAATTTAGCGGCGGAATGCGGCAAAGAGTAGCAATTGCTTTGGCTCTTTTGCTCGATCCCAAATTAATTGTGGCCGACGAACCGACTACAAGTTTGGACGTAACTGTAGCTGCTCAGATTTTGCAGGAATTAACCAGACTTTGCGAGGAACGGGGAACGGCTATTTTGTTGATTTCTCACGATTTGGCGATGGTGGCTGAGTATTGCGATCGCATTGCGGTGATGTACGGCGGTAAAGTCGTAGAAACAGGGCCAGTGCAAAACGTGTTTGAAAAGCCGCAGCACGAATATACTCGATCGCTCCTCAAAGCAGCTTTGCACATTCAAGCCGATTCTGACAAAGGGTTAGCATTCGAGGAAATCAGGACTGAAGCCGTTACTGCAAACTTAACAAATGCGCCTCTTTTGACTGTAACGAATTTGCAGCAACACTACAGTTTAGAAAGCAATTTATTAGATCAGTTGTTTTCCAGGAATCGGCAGGTAATTAAAGCCGTAGACGGCGTTAGTTTAGAGCTACAACGGGGAGAAATCCTAGGGCTTGTGGGGGAGTCCGGCTGCGGCAAAAGTACCTTGTCACGCACGATTTTGCAGCTAATTACCGCGACAGGTGGAAAAGTGGAATTTCAAGGAATAGATATAACTGCCCTGAACCGCGATGCTGTGAGGAAGCACCGCCGCGAAATGCAAATGATTTTTCAAGACCCCCACGCTTGCCTGAATCCGATGATGACTGTCGGGCAAAGTATTGCTGACCCTTTGTTTATTCACAAATTAGCTAATGGCAGCGAAGCGAAAAAACAAGTAATCCAAATGTTAGAGCGGGTGGGTTTAAGTCCAGGGGAGGATTTCTTTCGTCGCTATCCGGGGGAATTGTCAGGAGGACAACAGCAGCGAGTTTCGATCGCCCGCGCTTTGATTACTCGCCCGCAACTGATAATTTGCGACGAACCGGTGAGTATGCTGGATGCCAGCGTGCAGACTCAAGTTTTAGAGCTGATGTTGGAGTTGAAGCAGGAATTTAATTTGACTTATCTGTTTATTACGCACGATTTGTGGGTGGCGAGATTTTTTTGCGATCGTATTGCGGTAATGAATGCTGGAAAAATTGTTGAAATCGGTAAGACTAGGGATATTTTTACTAATCCGCAGCACCCTTACACTCAGCAGTTGTTGCAGGCTGCTCCTTTACTAGCCCGAACTAATTGATTTGGGATTTGGGATTTGGGATTTGGGATTTGGGATTTGGGATTTCGGAAATTTCGGGTTAAATTGGTTAAAGTTAAGGGATACTTTTCAAATCCTTCCACCGACACCAAGCACGATATGGCAGAATCTGACCTAGGCAGTTTTGCGGTGGCACCCGAAGCCTCATTCGCGATCGCAGAAGATGAAGACACCGAGATCGATCGTCCGACGGTAACTCGATCGTCAGCATACAACAACTGGTCTGCCGACGATCCAGTGGGAGCTTTGTTCAAGGAAATGGCTCGGTATCCTCTACTGACAGCAGCCGAAGAAGTAGAGTTGGCGCGCCGCGTTCAAGAATTGGTAGCCCTGGATGAACTAGAACAGCGTTTGCAGCAGGAATTGGACAGAGTGCCGACAAAAGCTGAAATCGCAGCGGCTTTGGGGATAAGCGAAACTCAAATGCAACAGCTTCGCCACCAGTGTCAGTCGGCGAAACGGAAAATGATCAGCTCGAATTTGCGCTTGGTGGTTTCGATTGCCAAACGCTATCTTAATCGGGGCGTGCCTTTTCTCGATTTAATTCAGGAAGGAGCTCTGGGTTTGAATCGGGCCGCCGAAAAGTTCGATCCGGAGAAGGGTTACAAGTTTTCTACTTATGCCTATTGGTGGATTCGCCAAGGAATTACCCGGACAATTGCCAATCAAGGGCGCACGATTCGCTTGCCTGTTCACATTGTCGAACAGTTAAATAAACTCAAAAAAGTTTATCGAGATTTGAAGCGTTCTCTTCAACGAAATCCAAGTGAAACTGAACTTGCTAGAGAAATGCAAGTTAGTTGCGAACAGCTTCGCTACCTCCAGCAAGTACGTCGGCAATCTTTGTCTCTCAACCACCGCATCGGCTCCGAAGAAAGTTCGGAACTTTTGGATGTTCTCGAAGATAACGCGACGCAATCTCCCGAAGCTCAGATGAATGAGATGATGATGCGCCAAGATATTTTGGAGGTGTTGGACAGTATTTTGACTGAGCGGGAAAAAGAGATTGTTGCTATGCGTTACGGTTTGCTGACCGGCGAACCTTACACTTTAGAAGAGGTCAGCAGTTTGTTCAATTTGTCCCGCGAACGAGTCCGTCAAATTCAAAATAAGGCAATGCGAAAGCTGCGCCGCCCTCAAGTGACGGAACGATTGAAGGGCTGGTTGAAATAAACTAAAAAACATTGAGTTGGCATTTGTAAAAATCTTAAAATTATTGTGGGGTGGCACTTCGAGGCCACCGTAAATATGCTGCTTTAAGGTGGAAAAAATTAATTAAAAATTACAAATTAAAAATGTCTGGATGTGGTATTTTTAATTGTTGATTGTCGCGTACTACTTACTTATTTATGTCTTCTGAGGTAATTTTGCGTCCAGCTACCCGCACCGACGTGCCGGTGCTGTTTGATTTGATTAAAGCTTTAGCTGAGTACGAAAAATTATCTCATGCCGTTACTGGCAATGCGGTTGATTTGGAGCATCATTTGTTTGGCGATCGACCTTTTGCTGAAGCGGTTTTAGCCGAGTGCGAAAATCAAGTTGTGGGCTGGGCGCTGTTTTTTTACAATTATTCTACTTTTTTAACTCAGCCGGGAATTTATTTGGAAGATTTGTTTGTGCTGCCTGAGTTTCGAGGGCGGGGAATTGGCAAGTCTTTGATAGTTTATTTAGCGCAGTTGACGGTGGAAAGGGGCTGCGGGCGTTTGGAATGGAGCGTTTTGGATTGGAATGAATTGGCGATCGGATTTTACAAGGGTATCGGTGCTGATGTGATGCCCGACTGGCGGATTTGCCGGGTTGCGGGCGAGTCTTTGGCAAATTTGGCATCGAAGTAATTCAGGCGTGTGGAACAGGCATCTTGCCTGTGTGTGGAACAGGCATCTTGCCTGTGTGTGGAACAGGCATCTTGCCTGTGTGTGGAACAGGCATCTTGCCTGTGTGTG
>NZ_JAUBUC010000004.1:36949-139157 GCF_036705285.1 Microcoleus sp. B4-C1
ACAGGCATCTTGCCTGTGTGTGGAACAGGCATCTTGCCTGTGTGTGGCACAGGCATCTTGCCTGTGTGTGGAACAGGCATCTTGCCTGTGTGTGGCACAGGCATCTTGCCTGTGTGTGGAACAGGCATCTTGCCTGTATGTGGAACAGGCATCTTGCCTGTATGTGGAACAGGCATCTTGCCTGTTAAGCTAAAATGCCGCACTGGGGTTAATTAATACCTACCTAATTAATTGACAAAAATATAGGAAAATTTAGATAAGAGTTAAGTTAATTGGGAGAGTAGATCGTGATTATTTGGGTAAACGAGCAAATCGATCCGTCGGGCATTCTTTATTCTTGCATTGCTTGTTGCGATGAGACTCAAGCGAAGGATTGCCACGAATCTTTTGAGAAGAATTTGACGGCAGAGCAAAAACAGCAGGGCTGGGTTGCTACTTTGCGGACTGTTAGTTCTTGGGATGAGGTGCCTGTTAATGCTTTGAAATTGAATTAATGAGTGCAAGTCATCAGCAGCTTTAGTCTCCCCCTGTTTCCGTTCGCTTGAAACGGCAGGAAAACGTGGGAAATCTGTTCGTCCAAGGTAAGATAGCTCGATCGCACACTTGTGAAATTAACAGAAGTTTTGTGAATCTGAAGGCAAAAACCTGCCATCATTTGGCGCGGAGAATCTGAGGATTGTGCCCTGGAAGCTGCGGGAATTTGGGCGGAAATTTTCGGGCTGGCACTGCTGCGAACACGCTAGGACGAAAAAGCGTGCCAGTGCGGTCCTTTTCGAGGGCTCCGCTAACGACAATTTGCATTTTTTAAACTGATTTTAGCATTACTATTAATAGATAGAGGCATTTCCAATTGTCTAGTTAAATTTTTATGATTGAAACCTTATTTCACGCTTATACGCCTCTAGTTATCTGGACGGGCTTGGGACTGCTGCTGTTTCGGTACATCCCAGTTAATTTTCCCAAGCTGCTGAGCTACTTTCTTTTCTGGATTGGGATACCGCTGCAAATTCTAGTTTTAGCCCGTCACAGCGAATTTTCTGGTGCTGTGGGATTCACACCGGCGATCGCCATATTCGTGTTATTTCTGAGTACGAGTTTTGCTTGGCTGACTTGGGTATTATTGCGTAGGCTGAGTGCGGCCCACATCCAAAAGCCCTATTTTCAGGGCAAAAATTCTCTAGTAAATTTATTTTTAGTAAATTTTAATTCCCTGAAGCGATCGAGCCAAGGCAGTTTTCTCCTAGCTGCGATGTTAGGGAATACGGGCTTTGTTGGATTAGCAATCACCCCGTCTATCATCAGCACCGATAACAACAACTGGGCTGTCTTGTACAGCGTCACTAACAACGTTATTGGCACTTATTGTTTCGGTGTATTTATTGCTAGCTATTTTGGGAACTCCGAGCAAAAAAATCACTGGTGGACTCAGATCCGGGACGTGCTGACAGTTCCCGCCCTGTGGGCATTTTTAATTGGTTTTTATACTAGAAACATCCCCCTGCCCGAAATAGTGGAATCGGGATTGCAGACTGCTGTTTGGGTGGTAATTGCCAGTGCTTTGCTGCTGGTTGGCATCCGGCTGAGGTCTATTAAAAAATGGGAAAGTTTTGAACTGGCGTTAATCCCGTCGCTGTTAAAAGTGGTAATTGTGCCGGTGCTGATCGGATTGGGTGCTAGTTATTTCGGATTGAGCGGCGATCCGAGGTTCGTGTTGGTGTTGATGTCGGGAACGCCCACAGCTCTTTCTGTGCTGATTTTAGCAGAAGTCTACGAGCTCGATCGCGATTTGTTAGCTAGTAGCATCGCCATCACTTCTGTCGGGTTGCTGTTGATGCTTCCCTTGTGGTTAGCTGGGTTTAGTTAATATTAGCTGGAGTCTACAATCGGCTGGATCTAAAATTTCGCAGTAGAATAAACAATAACTGTACGGAAAAGACGATGAACGAGACAATAACTGCTAGAAGTCGGCCTCGTACATTCCCCGACTATGCCCAACTGCCAGACTCCAACGGTACGTTTGTGAAAAATTTTTACGAGCATCCCCAGAGCATCATTCTGGCAGATTGGATGTTTTGGGATTTGCTAGCCGTAATGGAGAGCAAGAGCGCGATTGTACTCCGTTGGCTGTAGTTAGCGACTGCGAGCAATGGGAATCGATCCCGATGCTGAGGATTGATATCAAATTCCCAAAACTCTCTCTGTAGCGCGAGCATCCCGTACCTTATCTTTTTTAATCACAAAAAACAAAGCTGATGGAAACTAAACCACCTCTACCGCCCTTTACGTTGGAAACGGCTAAAGCCAAAGTTCAAGCTGCTGAAGATGCCTGGAATACCCGCGATCCAGAACGAGTAGCCTTAGCTTATACGGAAGATTCTCAGTGGCGAAACCGTGCCGAATTCTTCAGCGGACGGGAAGAAATCAAGGCTTTTTTAAGACGAAAATGGGCAAAGGAATTAGATTATCGTTTAAAGAAAGAACTGTGGAGTTTTACAGAGAATCGGATTTCTGTGCGCTTCGAGTATGAGTGGCACGATGATTCTGGCTACTGGTATCGCGCCTATGGTAATGAACAGTGGGAATTTGCAGAAAATGGGTTAATGCGAAGACGTGAAGCTAGTATTAATGATGTTCCCATTCAAGAGTCAGAACGGAAGTTTCGATAAGATTTATCTGTGAGTTGTTAGAGGCATAAACCTGGCTTTTTAGGAAAATACGCAGGTTTGTAGTCAGGACTTGAGTCATGATTGACTAAGGAATGAGAATTAAATAACTTAGAATGCGTGATGGTTCTTGTGGGATGGGCGTCCCGCCCGTCCAGAAAGGGCGGGCGGGACGCCCAACCCACAAACTTGTGTAAATTATTTAATTCGCGATCCTAAACGCCAGAAAGAGGACTAAAGTCCTCACTACGAACGAAAGGTTTGTAGTAAGGACTTGAGTCATGATTAGAACTCTTGCAAAAATACAAAGCACCATACCCCAACCCTCCTCTTTAATCAGGGGAAGAGGCAAGATTATTCTTGTTTCCCCCCTTAATAAGGGGGGACTAAGGGGGGTGAATTTGACTTTTGCAAGAACTCTATTGATTAAACGCCAGAGAGAGGAGTAAAGCCCTCACTACGAACGAAAGACGCGCAATTGCTCAACTTTCCTCAATCGCAAAGCAAACTCGGAGAAGTCAGCACAAAGACATCCCTGGTTCCCACTCCTTCAGATTCCGGTTTAATCGGCGTAGTAAAGTGGAAAAACTCATGGTCGTTAACTAGCAGCAATTCTCCCGGATGCAGAATTTTATTAAAAACAGGCTTCTCTTTTTTAGCCAAGTACAAATGCGTTTCCCCGCCTACAATATTAGTTCTGTCCACCGAGAAAATCCCGATAAAGTCAGTACCGTCTTGGTGAATGCCTTCCGGTGCGGGGTTGCCGAAATTGTTTGGCGAACAAGTCGTCCTGATTTGATGGATGCCGATTTCAGCTTCCGGGTGAATTTTGCAGGAATCGAAAAAAGCAAAAATCATCTGTTTGAAATTATCGAGGGCGATTAGTCGATCGTCCAATTCGGCAAATTCCCGCCTGATATCACCCACTAGCGGATTGTATGTTTTGCTTTGATACAAATAGCCGTGAGGTAACTTAACTAACTCATTTCCGTTGACTGCAAACCGCGATAATCTTCTCGAACGATACTTACCTTTCACATACGGATCGACAGGCATATCGTCAAAAAATTCCTTGAAACCTTCTAGCTTAATCGAGTTTACTTTTTTGAAAGTAAACATGAAGGCATAATCCAAATGAATGGATTCTAATACGGTTTTCATAGATTTTACTCCCTGAAGCCTTGCTCCCCTCCCTAATTTTGCCTGGAGGAGGTGTATGCTTCTACTCTAGCGCAGGTTTTTTGTATGTGTCGTAAAAGACACTACAAAAATTGCAAAGATATCGTAAAGCTTGCAAAATGAATCCGGTGGCTGGTTCTTCTTTTAATCCAAAATCCAAAATCCAAAATCTAAAATCGATTGACGGCTTTCACCAGCGACTGACAGGCCCGCAGGAAAACGGCAACATCGACCCCAAGTGTGACGTACTGAACGCCAGCATCAATCCACTGCTGGGCGATTTCGGGGTTTTCGGCAAAAGTACCGGCGGCTTTGCCTGCTTTGCGGATGGTTTGCACTGCCTCCTGCATCATGTCGATGACGCGGGGATCGCGGACTTGGCCGGGAATGCCGATCGACTGTGACAAATCGTAAGGCCCTAGAAAAATCACGTCCACCTCTGGCACAGTAACAATTTCTGCCAGGTTGTCGATGCCGCCTTTGCCTTCGACATGAATCACAACTAAGGATTCTTCGTTGAGTCGGTCGGTGATATTTGTACCTGCGGCGGTGTAAAGTCCGGCCCGCGTAGCGAAGGAAAGGCCTCGCGTACCCAGAGGACTGTATTTAGCGCTTTTGACAGCGGTTTCGGCATCGATTTTGCTTTCAATTTGAGGTACTTGAACCCCTGCACTGCCGATGTCGAGAGCTCGTTGAATTTGTGGCCCGTCGTTTTTGCTGACGCGAACAATCGGTGCAATTCCGGTACAGTCGGCGGCGCGACACAAATCTTCAGCAGCAAGCGGGTGCAGGGGGCCGTGTTCCATGTCGATGACGGCAAAATCAAATCCAGCGTGACCGCAGATTTCTATGAATGCGGGATAAGGGCAGTTCATAAATAAACCGAGGACTGTTTCGCCTTGTTTAATTTTTTGTTTCAGTTGGTTTTGACGCATAAATTTGGAGTTTTTTAACTGGGGGGAATGCCGATGAACCCAGATTATTTTTAATAATACAGCTACACTATTGCAGTTATAAATTACTTTATGTTAAGAGAATAGACAAAAATTTTATAGCTGCTTTTGCTTCTATCTTAAAGGGAATCAAGCACAAAAGCCAGCCAAAAAGAAACATTCCTAAAATTGGTAAAAATATGGCTCCCACGGATGGTTCGACTAACCAAGCAAATAAAGAAAACATTCCAATACTGCCCGTTGTCCACAGCCAAAGAATCAGAAATCCTAGAACTATTTTATGTAAAGTCATCCTAATTTTTATATAACAACCAAACTTTTGAGGATGTATATCTCCTTGTATAATTGGGATCAATGACTTGCGACCGATGATGATGCGATTGATTTTGAATTTTTTGCCAGAGATTGTTCCTTCATAGGGTTTTGCAGGTGGCGGGCCAAAGGGTAGTGTTACTCTAAAAAGTTTGGGAGGAGTGACAACTTCCTCCAACCGGGACACAACTTCCGAAAAAGTTAAACTGGTAGTAATTGTTAAACTCTCAAACGGAATAAATAACCTAAAAAATTTGACTATCTTGAGCATAATGTTCATCCGGCTGTTCAATAGTTGTTGCTGGTATTAATGCCTCTTCTCTAAAAAAGTTTTCCCTGACAACAGCGCGAAATACCAGTATACTGCAAAATAAACATTTAGATGGGATGAGTGTTTTTCGCGCTATGTCAAAATTAATTCCACAATCTCCGATGAAACTTCGACAGTATCTATTGGTGCTCAAAGGTCGATCGATCCTTAGCCTCACCCTGGGCATAATTTCCGCGATAGGGAGCATTTCGCCAGTATTTGCCGAACCTGGGCGTAATCCAGACAATGCAGAAACTTGCGACATTCTAGTAGCAGGCGGCGGGCTCGCAGGCGCTGCTACCGCTTACGAAGGTTTGCTGGCGGGGCGCACAGTTTGCCTGACTGAAATTACTGACTGGGTAGGCGGTCAAATTTCCTCCCAGGGAACTTCCGCACTCGATGAAAGAGATACTCAGCGATCGCTCTTATTTTACCCCCGTGGCTACCTCGAATTGCGGCGGCGGATCGAGCAACATTACGGGCGGCTAAATCCCGGAGGCTGTTGGGTTAGCTATTCGTGTTTCATGCCCTACGACGGTCACAAAATTCTATTTAACATCTTGCAGGATGCCGCTAGAAAAGGCAAAGGCACGCTGAAGTGGTTTCCCAATACAGTTATTAAAGAACTAGCAATTACTCCTGCTGTCGCGGGGAATGCGGTTGGGGGCCAACAAATTAAAAGTGCGATCGCCATTCAACACAAACCAGCCGCCAACACCCCGCCAATCAACAGCGAAACTCTTTCTCAGACTATCGAAGATGCCTATCGCTACGAAAATTCTGCACGATTTAACAAAACTATTATTCGGTTTATTCCTAAAGCATCTGGAACCCCCCCTAACCCCCCCTTGCCAAGGGGGGGGAATTCCACCAGTTCCCCCCCTTTACAAGGGGAGAATTCCACCAGTTCCCCCCCTTTACAAGGGGGGAATTCCACCAGTTCCCCCCCTTTACAAGGGGGGAATTCCACCAGTTCCCCCCCTTTACAAGGGGGGAATTCCACCAGTTCCCCCCCTTTACAAGGGGGGGCTAGGGGGGGTGCTGATTGGTATGTTGTAGATGCCACAGAAACAGGTGAATTGATCGGACTTGCCGATGTTCCCTACCGCCTCGGAATTGACCCGCGTTCCCCTCTGGAACCTTCCTCCGCCAGCCCAACCGGCGACCCTTACTGCACTCAAGGTTTTACCTACACCTTTGCGATGGAGGCAACGAAGGAACCGCAGCAGCATCAAGTGCCATCTTTTTATCAACAATACGCTCCTTACTACAGCTACGAATTGCAGAGATTGGCTAGCTTTCCTTTAGTTTTCAGCTACCGCCAAATCAGGAGCATGAGACCGGATCAAAAGCGACCTTCAGACCCGAAGCAATTCCCGATTTATCCGGGGGATATTTCGATGCAAAACTGGACTTGGGGCAATGACTATCGTCCCGGCAATTCTCAAGATAATTTAATTTACACTCGCGCGCAGTTGTCAGCAGCCGGTCAACTGCAACCGGGGGGATGGATGGGCGGTTTGCGAACGGAAACTTTGCGAAAAGGAGAGGAAAATGCCAAAGGATTTTTCTACTGGTTGGTAACAGGAACTACTGACTCGCAGCTAGGAGATGGAGTGAAAAAGCCTTATCCAAACAATCGTTTTTTGAGCGGGTTGGATTCGCCGATGGGGACGGTGCACGGACTTTCTAAATATCCTTATATGCGGGAGGGCCGGCGCATTATTGGGCGGCCGAGTTTCAATCAGGCTCAAGGTTTTACGGTGTGGGAAGTTGATATGTCTCGCACTGACTTTAGGGCTGATTTTTACCGCCAGAATTTGTCGGAGGAAGAGTATCGGAAGTTGTGGTTGGCTGTGGGTGGTTTGAATGCGCCGGCTTTGGCTGTGGGAAGTCAATCTGTTGAGGATACAAAATCGCGATCGCGCGCTACGATTTATCCTGATTCTGTGGGTATTGGTCATTATGCGATCGACTTTCACCCCTGCATGACCAACAGTCCGCCGGAAGCACCGGGAAATACCGAACGCGAAGGCACTCGCAAAGGTCAAGGGCAAGCTTATCCCTTCCAAATTCCGCTGCGGGCAATGATTCCTCAGAAAATTGACAATATGTTAGTGGCAGGTAAAAGTATTGCTGTTAGCCACACAGCGGCCGCTGCTTATCGAGTGCATTCTTTTGAATGGTCTGCCGGTGTGGCGGCGGGAGTTACGGCTGCTTTTTCCCTAGAAAAGGGGATTCTCCCTTATGAATTAGTGGACGAATTGCCATCCCGCGAACCGAACTTGGAAGTTTTGCAGTTGCGGTTGCAACAAAATGCTAATCCCATCGCCTTTCCGGGTACTTCTATTTTCAATAGTTCGTGGCAAAATTGGAAATAATCGCAGTTGGTAATCTGTAGAGTGGGCATCCTGCCCGCCCCACAATAAAATTCACTCTTTGTGGAACAGGGTGGAACAGGCTTTCGGGCCTGTTCCTGACACCCCACAATTAACTCGTTACCAAGAACAACCTGCTAACCAGTATAAAATAACCAAGAACTAAATATCGGATCAAGAGCAATTTGTCATCTATCTTTCGATATAAGCAATCAGACACTGCTTTAGTCCGATAATATCAATAATCTCAAAAATATTCCCCCCTCCCCCTTCAAACTCCCCAAAGGTAACGGTCATGTCAACTGCACAGATAACAAGCCCCAATTCCAATAATGCTTATGCCAAACAGTTACTCAGAACCTTAGTAGCTGTCAAAAAAGGGGACTTTTCAGTTCGGATGCCCATAGATCAGACTGGTCTAGCGGGAAAAATTGCTGACGAACTTAACGACATTATCGATCTCAATGAGAGAATGGCGGCCGAACTCGATCGCATCGGCACAGTTGTCGGTAAAGAAGGCAAAATCGCCCAGCGGGCCACCATCGGCAACGCCGAGGGGTCATGGGGATCTAGCGTAAATTCTGTCAATACCTTAATTACAGATTTAGTCCAACCAACCTCTGAAACGGCCAGAGTAATTCGGGCCGTAGCAAAAGGAGATTTATCGCAAACCATCGCCTTAGAAATAGAAGACAGACCCCTCAAAGGAGAATTCCTCCAAACAGCGCAAATTGTTAACACAATGGTAGACCAGTTGAGCTCCTTTGCGTCGGAAGTAACGCGGGTGGCTAGGGAAGTAGGAACCGAAGGAAAATTAGGCGTACAAGCAGAAGTTAAAGGAGTTGCCGGAACCTGGAAAGATTTAACGGATTCAGTTAACTCAATGGCAGGGAATTTAACAGCCCAAGTGCGGAACATTGCGGAAGTAACAACTGCTGTGGCAAATGGCGATTTATCCAAAAAAATTACTGTAGATGTTAAAGGGGAAATTCTCGAACTGAAAAACACGATTAACATCATGGTGGATCAGTTGAGTTCCTTCGCATCTGAAGTAACCAGAGTTGCTAGGGAAGTAGGAACCGAAGGCAAATTAGGCGTGCAAGCTGAAGTGCGGGGAGTTGCAGGAACCTGGAAAGATTTAACGGATTCAGTTAACTCGATGGCGGGAAATCTTACCGCACAAGTACGGAACATTGCAGAAGTGACGACTGCTGTGGCAAATGGTGACTTATCTAAGAAAATTACAGTAGATGTTAAAGGTGAAATCCTGGAGTTAAAAAACACGATTAACATCATGGTGGATCAGTTAAATTCCTTCGCATCTGAAGTAACGCGGGTGGCGAGAGAAGTGGGTTCCGAAGGCAAACTCGGCGGTCAAGCAGAAGTTAAAGGAGTTGCGGGAACTTGGAAGGATTTAACTGATAGTGTTAACTTCATGGCAGGCAGTTTGACATCACAAGTCCGCAACATCGCTGAAGTGACAACCGCTGTGGCAAAGGGCGATTTATCCAAGAAAATTACCGTCGATGTGAAAGGGGAAATTCTCGAACTCAAAAACACCGTCAACACGATGGTTGACCAGTTGAATTCCTTTGCTTCGGAAGTAACTAGGGTGGCTAGGGAAGTGGGAACCGAAGGGAAATTAGGCGTCCAAGCTGAAGTGCAAGAAGTAGCAGGAACTTGGAAAGATTTAACGGATTCTGTTAACTCAATGGCCGGCAATTTAACAGCACAAGTTCGCAACATTGCTGAGGTGACGACGGCGGTTGCTAACGGTGACTTATCTAAAAAAATTACGGTACAGGTTAAAGGCGAAATTTTAGAACTGAAAAACACCATTAACGTGATGGTGGATCAGCTTAATTCCTTTGCATCAGAAGTAACCAGAGTTGCTAGGGAAGTGGGTTCCGAAGGTAAATTGGGCGGTCAAGCCGATGTCCGAGGTGTAGCAGGAACTTGGAAGGATTTAACGGATTCAGTTAATTTTATGGCGGGTAGTTTGACCGAACAAGTACGGAATATTGCGGCTGTTACTACTGCTGTGGCAAATGGCGATTTATCTAAGAAAATTACTGTCGATGTGAAAGGTGAAATTCTGGAGTTAAAAAACACCGTAAACACGATGGTGGATCAATTAAATTCCTTCGCATCGGAAGTAACACGGGTGGCTAGGGAAGTGGGAACCGAAGGGAAATTAGGCGTGCAAGCTGAAGTTAAAGGAGTTGCCGGAACCTGGAAAGATTTAACGGATTCAGTTAACTCGATGGCGGGAAATCTTACCGCCCAAGTGCGGAACATTGCGGAAGTGACAACCGCTGTGGCAAATGGCGATTTGTCCAAGAAAATTACAGTAGATGTAAAAGGTGAAATTCTCGAACTGAAAAACACGATTAACATCATGGTGGATCAGTTGAGTTCCTTCGCATCTGAAGTAACCAGAGTTGCTAGGGAAGTAGGAACCGAAGGCAAATTAGGTGTGCAAGCTTACGTGCGGGGTGTAGGGGGAACTTGGAAAGATTTAACTGATAATGTTAACTTGATGGCGGGGAATTTGACGGCGCAGGTGCGGAATATTGCGGAAGTGACGAAAGCGGTGGCAAATGGCGATTTGTCTAAGAAAATCACCGTTGATGTCAAAGGCGAAATTCTGGAGTTGAAAGACACTATTAACGTCATGGTGGATCAGCTTAATTCTTTCGCTTCTGAGGTGACGCGGGTGGCGCGGGAGGTAGGAACAGAGGGTAAATTGGGCGGTCAAGCTGAGGTGAAAGGAGTTGCGGGAACTTGGAAAGATTTAACCGACAATGTAAACTCGATGGCGGGGAATTTGACAGCGCAAGTGCGGGGTATTGCTAAGGTTGTGACGGCGGTGGCGAATGGCGATTTGAAGCGCAAATTAATGCTGGAAGCTAAGGGAGAAATTGCGACTCTGGCAGATACGATTAATGAGATGATTGATACGCTGGCGACGTTTGCCGATCAAGTTACTACTGTGGCGCGGGAAGTGGGAATTGAAGGGAAATTGGGTGGCCAGGCGAAGGTTCCGGGCGCGGCGGGGACGTGGCGAGATTTGACGGATAATGTGAATGAATTGGCTGCGAATTTGACTACTCAACTGCGGGCGATCGCGGAAGTGGCAATTGCTGTTACCAGAGGCGATTTAACGAGGTCAATTTCCGTCGCCACTGAAGGAGAAGTTGCCATTGTTAAGGACAACATTAACCAGATGATCGCCAATCTCCGGGAGACGACGCAGAAGAATACTGAGCAAGATTGGCTGAAAACAAACCTCGCTAAGTTCACTCGAATGCTACAAGGTCAGCGGGATTTAGAAACTGTTTCTAAACTAATTCTCTCCGAATTGACGCCGCTGGTTTCTGCTCAGCATGGCGTATTCTTTATGATGGAAGGTGTGGATCACGATCCGTTTCTCAAACTGTTAAGTACCTACGCATACCGCGAACGCAAACAGTTAGGAAATAGATTTCATTTAGGCGAAGGTTTGGTAGGACAGTGCGCCCTGGAAAAGGAACGAATACTGTTGACTGAAGTGCCGGAAAACTACGTTAAAATTGGATCGGGACTGGGAGAAGCGACGCCGTTGAATGTCGTGGTTTTACCCGTACTATTTGAGGGAGAAGTGACGGCAGTAATCGAGTTAGCTTCGTTCCGCCGCTTCAGCGAAATACACTTGACATTTCTCGACCAACTTACAGAAAGTATCGCCATTGTTTTAAATACAATTGCGGCGAGTATGCGGACGGAAGAGTTGCTAAAACAGTCACAGTCTTTGGCAGAAGAGTTGCAAACTCAGCAAAAAGAACTAACGGAAACTAACAAGCGTCTCGAACAACAAGCGCAGTCACTCCGCGCATCGGAGGAACTGTTGAAGAGTCAGCAGGAAGAGTTGCAACAAACGAATGAAGAACTAGAAGAACAAGCTGAATTGCTAGCGCTGCAAAATAAGGAAGTTGAGCGGAAAAACCGAGATATCGAACAGGCGAGGGGGTTGTTGGAAGAAAGAGCGGAACAGTTGGCTCTAACTTCTAAGTATAAGTCGGAGTTTCTGGCAAATATGTCTCACGAGTTGCGAACTCCGCTAAATTCGCTGTTGATTCTGGCTCGATTGCTTTCTGACAATACTGAAGGCAATTTGACTATGAAGCAAGTTGAATACACGCGCACAATTTACTCGGCGGGAACAGATTTGTTAGGGCTGATTAATGACATCTTGGATCTCGCTAAGATTGAATCAGGCACGATGTCAGTGGAAATTGAGCAAGTGTTGTTTGCGGACTTGCGAGATCATTTGGATCGAACTTTCCGCCAAATCGCCCAGGATAAGAAGTTAAGTTTTCAAATAGAGCTTGAGGGTGGGCTGCCAAAAGGTCTCTATACTGATGCTAAACGGCTGCAACAAGTTTTGAAGAATCTCCTATCGAATGCCTTTAAGTTTACAGAGCGAGGTGAGGTGAAATTGTGTGTCGAAGTAGCGCGGGAAGGGTGGAGTTTAGAGATAGAAAGTTTAAGGAGTTCCCCTACGGTTTTGGCTTTCTCAGTTAGCGATACGGGGATTGGGATTTCTGCTGAAAAACACAGAGTTATTTTTGAGGCTTTCCAGCAAGCTGATGGTAGCACTAGCCGCAAATACGGGGGCACGGGTTTGGGTTTGTCAATTAGTAGAGAAATCGCTAATCTGTTAGGGGGAGAAATTAAATTGACAAGTCGCCCTGGTGAGGGTAGTAAGTTCACGCTTTATCTGCCGCAAACTTACCAAGAATCGCGAATAATGAACGATCAGGAATCGGGAACGGGTAAGCAAACGGCTCAATTGCCGCCTGCTATTTCTTCAGCAGTTCCTTCGCCGAATTTCAACTTGCCGATCGCCCCTTATCCATCACCTATTATCGCTGATGACCGGGAAAATGTTGAGCCGGACGATCGCGTGCTGTTGATTATTGAAGATGACGTGAACTTCGCTCGGATTCTGTTGGATATGGCGCGGGAACAGGGTTTTAAAGGTTTAGTGGCTTTGCGGAGCGATATCGGTTTGGCGATGGCGCGAGAGTTCAAGCCAACTGCGATTATGCTGGATCTAAATTTGCCTGTGATGGATGGCTGGACTGTGCTCGATCGCTTGAAGCACGACCCAAGTACGCGCCACATTCCGGTTCACATTGTATCAGTTGAAGAAGGGCGGCAGCGCAGTTTGCAGTTAGGGGCGATCGCGTACTTACAAAAGCCTGTCAGCCGCGAAGCTTTGAGCAAAGCTTTGACTGATATTAAGGGGTTTGTGGAGCGGCCCGTGAAGAATTTGCTAGTCGTGGAAGATGACGAAACACAGCGTCTGAGCATTGTGGATTTAATCGGCAATCACGATGTTTCTACAACGGCTGTGGGGAGTGGTGCACAGGCGCTAGAAATTTTGAAATCGGGGCATTTTGATTGCATCGTCCTCGATTTGGGACTGCCAGATATGACTGGTTTTGAACTGATTGAGCAGATCAAGCAAGATGCAGCTTTAAAAAGTCTGCCGATTATTATTTATACGGGCAAAGAGTTGACGAGATCCGAAGAAACTCAACTGAAGCGCATGGCGGAAACAATAATTGTTAAAGATGTGCGATCGCCGGAACGTTTGTTAGATGAAACAGCTTTGTTTTTGCACCGAGTCCAAGCAAATTTGCCGGAACCAAAGCGCCAAATGCTAGAGCAATTGTATCAAACAGATTCGACGCTGGCGGGCAAAACAGTCTTGATTGTTGACGATGATATGCGGAATATTTTCGCCCTCACAAGTATGCTGGAGCGCCATAAAATGGAAGTTGTGTATGCTGAGAATGGGAGAGAGGGCATTGCTAAATTGCAAAATACGCCTGAGATAAATATTGTGTTGATGGACGTGATGATGCCAGAGATGGACGGTTACGAAACCATGCAAGCAATTCGTAATATGCCTCAATTTGCTTCGTTGCCAATGATTGCTCTGACTGCGAAAGCTATGAAGGGCGATCGGGAAAAATGTATCGAAGCTGGTGCGTCTGACTACATTACCAAACCTGTGGATACGGAACAGTTGCTCTCGCTGCTGCGTGTCTGGCTTTATCGATAAGGGAAGTCAGTTGTCAGTTGTCAGTTGTCAGTTGGCAGTTGGCAGTTGGCAGTTGTTATTCATAACAGACTCCCCAATCCCCAATGACCTGTTTAACCAATGACCTGTTTGCCCCATGCCCCATGCCCCAAGTCCCAATGCCCAATTCCCAATAACTAATTAAAAATGCCCGAAAGCCATGAACTTGAAACAATCGAAATTCAACTCCTACTAGAGGGAATGTTTCGCTATTACGGATTTGATTTTCGCAATTATGCTCTTGCCTCTCTCAAGCGCCGTATTTGGAACACTATTCGCTCGGAACGGCTCACCACTGTGTCTGCACTTCAGGAAAAGGTACTCCACAATCCTGCTTACCTAGACCGTTTACTGCTGGACATTTCTGTCAATGTAACGGCGATGTTTCGCGATCCCAGCTTTTACATTAGTTTCAGAAAAAAAGTGGTACCGCTGCTGCGTACTTATCCTTTTATTCGGATTTGGCACGCGGGATGTTCAACGGGAGAAGAAGTCTATTCTATGGCAATTTTGCTGCAAGAAGAAGGACTTTATGACCGTTGTCGGATTTACGCTACGGACATGAATGAATTAGTTTTGAAAACCGCAAAAAGTGGGATATTCCCGCTGAAACAGATGCAAGAATATACGCAACTTTACCACCAAGCTGGGGGCAAGAAAGCGTTTTCTGAGTATTACACTGCTGCCTATGAAAATGCGATTTTTCGCTCTTCACTTAAAGATAATATTGTCTTTGCTCACCACAACCTAGCAACGGATAATTCTTTTAATGAGTTTAATGTTATTTTATGCCGTAATGTGCTGATTTATTTCAATTCACACCTCCAAGAGCGGGTACACAAGCTTTTTTATGAGAGCCTGGTAATGTTTGGAGTTTTAGGCCTGGGTCATCAGGAGTCTCTGATTTTTACACCTTATGAAAAATATTATGAAGCACTTGAAAGTAGTGATAAACTCTACCGAAGAGTTAAATAAAAAAAATTTTGAAATAGTGGTTGTGGGCACGTCTTTGGGAGGGCTAGAGGCTCTGACTGTGCTGCTGGCAGATTTGCCAAAAAGCTTTCCTTTGCCTGTAGTTATTGTCCAACACCGCCATAAGAGTTCTCAGAATAGGCTGACAGATTTTTTACAACAGCACAGCTCTCTCCCAATCACAGAGGCCCAAGACAAAGAGCCGATCGCACCTGGACGGGTTTACTTGGCTCCTGCTGACTATCACTTGCTAATAGAATCGCCCTGTGAGGAGGAGTTTAGCCTGTATGAAAACAACTTGACAGAATGGGGGAGCGTGGCAGTGGAGTCAATCCATAATTCAAAATCCCCAATTCCCAATCGCGTTTCTCCTACATTTGCACTATCAACTGAGGCTCCTGTCTGCTACGCGCGGCCCTCAATCGATGTGCTGTTTGAGTCTGCTGCGGATGCCTTTGGGGAGAAAGTTATCGGCATAATTTTAACGGGAGCTAATTCGGATGGCAGTGAAGGGCTGGCAAAAATTAAAGCTGAGGGAGGATTGACATTCGTGGAGGAACCGGCTTCAGCTCTATGCCCAACCATGCCAGCATCGGCGATCGCAAATGTTGAAGTAGACTGGATTTTACCCCTCTCTAAAATTGCTCCCTGTTTAGTCAATTTGCTAAGAATTAAAGATTAAAAAAATTATGAATCAGCAGTCGCCCCATCGAGTAAATGTCCTTTTAGTTGACGATCGCCCAGAAAATTTGATAGCTCTAGAAGCTATCCTCAACAGCCCCTCTTATCATCTAGTACAAGCTAATTCGGGCGCGGAGGCTCTGAGATGTCTGCTTAATGAAGATTTTGCGGTAATTTTGCTTGATGTGCAGATGCCGGGAATGGATGGATTTGAGACAGCAACATTGATTCGCTCTAGAGATCGATCGCGATCGACTCCGATTATTTTTATCACAGCATTCAGCAGTAATGACACCCACGTGTTTAAAGGTTATTCTCTGGGTGCGGTGGATTACCTGTTCAAACCCTTGGAACCGGAAATATTGACCTCGAAGGTGGGGGTATTTGTGGAATTGTTCCAGAAAACAGTGGAGGTGAAACAGCAAGCAACACAGTTAGCTGCTGTTAATAGTGAACTAAGTAAAAGTGAAGAGCGGTTTCGCACTTTGTGTGCTTGTTCGCCGCTGGGAATTTACTTAGCTGACGTTGAAGGGCGCTGTACATACATTAATCCCCGTTGTCAAGCAATTTGCGGGTTAACACTGGAGGAAAGTTTAGCAGATATTTGGCAGCGGGAAGTTCATGAAGAAGATCGCGATCGCGTAGTAGCACATTGGTTAGCTTGGATTAAAGAAGGCAAGGAATATTCTAACGAGTTTCGATTAGCTGGTAGCGAAACTGTGCGTTGGATTAATGTGCAGTCGTCGCCAATGTTTTCGGATTTGGGAAAACTGATCGGTCATGTGGGTACGGTTAGAGATGTCACAGACCGCAAGCAAGCAGAGGAAGAACGCGGCCGACTAATCCGCGAACAAGTGGCGCGGCAAGAAGCGGAGAGAGCTAACCAGATGAAGGATGAATTTTTAGCTATTCTCTCTCACGAACTCCGTACTCCTTTAAATGCAATTCTCGGCTGGTCTAGGCTGCTTCGTACCAAAACATTTGACCAAGACACTATAGAGAAAGCCCTAGAAACAATAGAGCGCAATGCTAAATCTCAATCTCAACTCATCGAAGATATTTTAGATGTTTCGCGGATTCTGCGGGGGAAACTAAATTTAAATAAGCATCCGATTCGGTTGGAATCTGCGATCAAGCTGGCAATAGATTCTTTGCAGCCGCTGACTGAGGAAAAATCAATAGTCATAGAATTAACGTGCAGTCCCAATGTAGGTGAAGTTATCGGCGATTTCGATCGCTTGCAGCAAATTGTGTGGAATTTGCTGTCAAATGCGATTAAGTTTAGTCCGCAAGAGGGTAAAGTACAGGTGCGCTTAGAGTCTGTTGGAGATGAGGCTCAAATTCAGATAATTGATAGCGGCATTGGTATCGCTCCTGATTTTTTGCCTTATGTTTTCGATCGCTTCCGCCAAGCTGATAGCAGCACAACTAGGTCTTACGGGGGTTTGGGACTGGGATTGGCGATCGTCCGTCACTTGGTGGAACAGCACGGCGGTAAGGTGCAAGCAGAGAATAATCCGGGCGAGGGTGCGAAATTTACGGTGGCTTTACCTGTGGTACAGAGGAACGCCGTCGCTGCTGACGATGATTGGTCGGATCTCAATGACAGGACAGAGACCCTTCCTACTCTAACTAATTTGCAATTGCTGGTGGTGGATGATGACGATGATACGCGGGAGTTTTTGATTGCTTTACTCGAGGACGAAGGAGCTATAGTGCGATCGGCGGCATCGGTGGCCGGGGCTCTAGCTGCACTGGAGAGTTATTGGCCGGATCTGCTGCTGAGCGACATTGGAATGCCGGAAGCAGACGGCTATGAGTTGATCGCGCGCGTGAGAGAAATGGAAGTGCTCAGGGGTGGAAAGATGCCTGCGATCGCCCTGACGGCCTACGCGAGAGAGGAAGAGCGCCAGCAAGCGCTGGAAGCGGGTTTCCAGATGCACTTATCTAAACCAGTTGACATAAATAAGTTAATTGCCGCAATTGCTAACCTCACAGGGATGCTCGGAAATCCCGATCCAACTCACATCTTGCACCATGCTCAATAACAGGCTTTTCGGCCTGTTCCACAAAGAGTAAATTTTCTTGTGGGGAGTAGGGGTTGGGCAGGAGAGCCCGTCCCTGAAGGCTGATGGACAATAGTGTTCTTCGGTGATTTCCAACGGACTCGGCGGTTAAAACCGCTTTGTTGACCCAAAGCATCCAGGATACCCGCCACGTGATTCATCCGTCCAGAAATAAAAAACCTGTATCCGATGAAACTTGCCGAACGTATTTATTCGTGGGCTCTATGCTTCAATCTAAAATCTAAAATCTAAAATCTAAAATCGATTGACCCCCAATCCCGTGCCGATTAGTGAGAAAAATATTAAGCTAGCTTAAAGGACACGCGATCGACAGTTCGGAACAAGACACCCGTTTTTCCACAAAAAACTGGATATTTGCCGTTTTTTTGCTTCAACCTGCCGTCAAAGTACAAAATTACTCGCCAATCAATTCATGAATATTTTTAGCAGTCTGCTTTCTAGCCCAACTCAAGCACCCCAAGTCAAAAAACAGCGTCGAGGCATTGAAATTAAGTCGGAACGCGAAATCGAAATTATGCGGCAGGCCGCGAAAATCGTTGCAACGGTACTCAAAGAAATTTCCCAAATGGTGAAACCGGGAATGACTACTGCTGATTTGGATGCTTATGCCGAAAAACGCATCCGTGCTATGGGGGCAACTCCGAGTTTTAAAGGCTATCACGGTTTCCCTGGATCGATTTGCTCTAGCATTAATAACGAAGTTGTTCACGGCATCCCCAGTCCCAAAAAGGTAATTCGGGCCGGAGATGTTCTCAAGGTAGATACGGGGGCATATTATCAAGGTTTTCACGGCGATTCTTGCATTACGATCGCAGTTGTGGAAGTGACTCCCGAATCGGCAAAATTAATCCGAGTCGCAGAAGAAGCTCTCTACAAAGGCATCGAACAAGTGAAGGCGGGAGCCTATTTGCTCGATCTGGCTGGTGCGATCGAAGATCATGTCAAAAGCAACGGTTTTAACATCGTTGAGGAGTTTACGGGCCACGGTGTCGGGCGAAATTTGCACGAGGAACCGTCGGTTTTCAATTTCCGCACGCGGGAAATGCCGAACGTGAAATTGCGAGCGGGCATGACATTGGCGATCGAACCAATTCTGAATGCCGGTTCTAAATACACTCGGACGCTTTCTGACAAGTGGACTGCTGTAACCGTTGACAATGCTATGTCGGCTCAGTTTGAGCATACTGTGTTGGTGACAGAAACTGGCTATGAAATTTTGACCGATCGTTCAAAAGTTTAAGTGGAAGGGTTCAACAATAATTTTGAGTTTTGAGTTTTGAGTTTTGAATTAAAGATTTAATCAGTTTTTAATCGTTAGATCAAAACCTCACTCAAAACTCTTGAGTTGAACAATAATTTTTTTAGTTCCTGCGATGGATGGAGTGACAAGAAGAGTTAAATTCGGCTAAATTAAAAAATAGTGGTAAAGCGTAAGGGTAACAACTATGTCAGCACGATTATTATTGGTAGATGATGAACCGGGCTTGCGGGAAGCAGTACAAGCTTATTTGGAAGATAGCGATTTTGCGGTTGAGGTTGCCAGTAATGCTCGCGATGGCTGGGAACTCTTGCAGCAGACTAATCCCGATTTGGTGATTTCAGACATTATGATGCCGCAGGTGGACGGTTATCAATTTCTCAAGCAAGTGCGGGAAGATCCTCGCTATAAAGCTTTGCCCGTGGTGTTTTTGACTGCTAAGGGGATGACGAGCGATCGTATTCAAGGCTATCAAGCAGGCTGCGATGCTTATCTTTCTAAGCCCTTCGATCCTGACGAATTAGTAGCAATAGTAACCAATTTGCTAGCCCGCCGCGCGGCTGCTAAGGAGACAAGCGAAAATCCTGAAAGTCCAGATATTGCTGCTTTGACAAGCCAAATGGCGAGAATTGAGTCTTTGCTGAGTGGGCGGAGTTCGATCGCCCAAAGTCCTTCGCCGATTAAAATTGATTTGAC
Organism: Microcoleus sp. B4-C1; assembly: GCF_036705285.1. Taxonomy (NCBI): domain Bacteria; kingdom Bacillati; phylum Cyanobacteriota; class Cyanophyceae; order Oscillatoriales; family Microcoleaceae; genus Microcoleus; species Microcoleus sp. B4-C1. Next base: position 56,569 of record NZ_JAUBUC010000004.1, read on the forward strand.
TCCGCGAGAACAAAGTGTTTTGGATTTGGTTGCTCAAGGTTTGATGAATAAGGAAATTGCCCGCCGCTTGGAAACTAGCGTGCGTAATGTGGAAAAGTACGTCAGCCGTTTGTTTAGCAAGACGGGTACTAACAGCCGTACTGAGTTGGTTCGCTTCGCCCTCGAACACGGCTTGACGAAATAGGAGTCCTCTCGACTTGGCTGGAGGCTGTGGCTTGCCGAGCTGCGTTACCAGGCTCTTCCTGGTAACGAGAATTATGCAAAAAATTAGAAATGTTAAGATTTGACACTCCCCAGCCTAAAGGCGTGGGGATTCTTAATTCATCGACTGACCTTTAAGCACCATGTCCTTGCGGCAGTCCTTAAACCTTTCAACCGTACAATAGTACAAATTGACGAGTCTAATTCACTGTTACCCCAGAGGGTCTATCTCCAAAAGCGTACTAGGATACAAGCAAGCGAGTTTGGGTATGCCCTACCCTACTTAACAAATCAAGAAATTGTTTGTTGTTACTGGTTTAAGGATGCGTTGATCCTTTAGCTGTTTTAAGAGTTTTCGCCGCTCTGCGTCCCCCGGTTTATACCTAAAAGTGTGTCTTAACTGTTTCACGATGGTAAAGGAGTTTAACCTTGACTATTTTAGTATACTACAAATACCAGCAATTCCTGATTTTTAGGAAGGGATTTAAGAAATTAAAGCCGCCCTAGAAGGACGGGGTTTTAAACCCAATTTCCTGATAAGTATTGACAGGTATCCGGCGGCTGTGGTATGTCACATCAGCTTGCTGGTGGCAGCGCGGGAGTGCGAAAACTGGTGTGCGAAAACTGGTGTGCGATCGAACTTCTCACCCACTTTGCTTTGAGTCTGAGATAAACACTCGCAAACACCGGGGAATTACTTAGCGGGAAAACCTGACTGTTTAAGAGTTTTCACGTAGTAAATAGAAAAGCAAACACTTGACCGGATATGCTCCGTTAAGCAAACTTGCCACGAAAAGTCACAGATAAGGTTATATCCTGTGGAAAAACAAGCCACTATTAATTACAGTTCTGGACGCACTCCTACAAAGAAACCGGGTTTTTTACCTAATTTACGGTGTGTAACAAAGTATTTCGTAAAAAAAAACCGTTTCTGGGCCCCCAGGCTAAAATTTTACACCCTAGTTCAAGCTCTCAGATTCATCTGTGGAGTCAATCTAAAATCTCAAATCTAAAATCGACTGACAGCGATGGAAAGTAGCCGCAGATGTTGAATGTATAGTAGTACCAAAGTTTAGTTTATATCAGGAGGATACCATGAGGAAAATCACGGCGCGACAAACAATAAGTGCCATAGTAGCACTGCCGATCGTACTAATAGCCAATACAACTCAAGCTTTAGCGACTGATACCGATCAAAAAATAGAGCCCATTAAGAAAGTTTCGGATTTTGGCGATGAGCTAGATTTTGATATTGGGCCACCAACAACCATCAGCATTGAAGAAAGCGAGGATTGGGATGAACCTGATTTTGCAGCTACTTTAGATATGGAGATTAGTAAATTTATGACCAAAAATCTTCAAGCTGTAATTGATGAGCCGCCCCCCGTAGTTTATCTGAGCGCTGCAAGGGGTCAGTCAAGCAAGGAATGCCGGATTTCAGCAATATGCGAATAACTGAATCGGATTTGTGCGATTTTGGCGATGGCTGGGAACCCCGCAAACAAAGACTTTTTTGCTGGGTAGAATTTGAGCAATTATCAAGATTTCAGTAAAATCCGGTTGATTTTGCTGGAAATATGCGAATAACAGAGTATGTATTTTTTTGGGTATGCTTTAATTGCGATCGGCTAAAATAATAAGTATGCAGGCTGAAATAAACTTAACTAATTGATAGTTGCACTTGATGGGAAATCGCCCACCAGGGCAGAAATAAAATTAATCATAGGATTCTTCGCAGTGATCTGCTAAAGTGAAAACGGGTCAGAGTAAACTTATATCAACCGCCACAATAGTTAGGAAGTTCTTAATTTCACTTTCCCCTGCCGTCGATTCCTGACATCCGTGATATCCGTTAAAAAATCCGTTGCCGAAATTCCTTTTTTCTGCAGTTTACAGCATCTATTCTCAGAAACTTTTTCAACTCTTAATTATGATTAATTCGCACTACCAGCAAGAAACCGCAGCACAGCAAAACCAAAGTTCGCTGCAAACTCTCTCCCGGACTCTGAGAATGTCTCACGGGCAATTTTCGCTCATTTTGGTACGGTGCAATTACAGCGCTATGAGAGAGGAAATTGTAAGGCAATTGCGGGCCGAGTCTGGGATCGAGATTCGAGAAATTGTCCTCCCGCCATCTGTTAAAACTCTTTACACGACGATAGAAACCAAACTTTCCTGCACCCATCCGGCAGCTTTAATGGTGTTTGGATTGGAATCGGTAAGTGCGATCGATCGCCTGCTGACTTCTACCAACTACGTGAGGGAAGAATTTCGGAATAATTTTCCTTTCCCGGTGGTGCTGTGGGTGACAGACAAAATATTAAAAAAACTGATTCGGTTAGTAACAGATATCGAAACTTGGACGACAAGTGTTGAATTTGTGATGGGCCCGGACGACTTGGTAGATTTTTTGGGCAAAAGTGCCGATCGCATTTTTTCCAACATTTTAGAAAGTGGCAATTGGCGTTTAACTAATTCTGCCATTCTCGGAGCCAATTCTTTGAGTGAACTAGAGTCAGCTAGCCAAGACTTGCAAACTTGCAATATCAGATTAGAACCAGCTATTGAAGCAAGTTTGCAATTTATTCGCGGTAGGCACGAATATGCTTGTCACCGCATCTCTGCGGCTATTGAATTATATCAAAAAAGTCTCAGTTTTTGGAAGTATCAAGTAGCATTTATTGGACAAAAAACAGAATTTAGCGATTTGTTATTTACCGTTCACCCTGCACCGGTGTTAGAGGGAATTCTGCTATTCCACATCGGTCTTTGCTACCGCTTCCAAGCAGAAAAACACCGCAGCGGCAACCGTCCTTACTGGACGGAAGCTAAGAATTATTTTCAGGAATGTATTGATGTTTTAGAACGCGTGGGGCGGCCGGATGCCGTGGGTATATTCATCAATCAACTTGGGGAAGTATTGCAGCATTTAGAAGATTGGGATGCACTCTGGAATTTAGCTATTAAAGCTCGGAGGTTACATCAAAATATGGAAAATTCAGCAGTTAATTTGGCTCAAGATTACGGCTTTTTGGCTAGAGTAGCCTTAGAGCAAAAGAACTGGCAAGGGGCGAAAGAATGGGCTTTAGTGGCTCTAGACGTTCTCAACTCAAATTTAGAAGCGACGGGACAGGGAACCCCTGTAAAGTCGCAGCATTTAGGCTTGTATCTGTTAATTTTAGCAGAGGCCCAGAGTCATTTGGGTGAGGTGCAGGAGGCGATCGCGCATTTAGAACTTGCTCGCTCGGAAACCGAACCTTGTTACAACCCGCAACTGTATTTGCGGGTTTTAGAAATGCTGCGATCGCTCTATTTTCAGCGGGGAGAATATCTCGAAGCATTTCAAATTAAGCAAGATTATCGAGCGGTGGAACACACGTATCGGTTCCGAGCTTTTATTGGAGCCGGAAAGTTGCAGCCGCACAGAGAAGCGGTTAATTCCGTCGCCGAAACTCTTGCCGGCGCTGCTACTATTGCTGACGAGATTACAGCTTCCGGCAGAGAGGAAGACCTCAACCGCTTGATATATAGGATGAACAATACCCCCGACAAACTGACAGTAATTTACGGTCAGTCTGGAGTTGGCAAAAGTTCAATTGTCACGGGAGGATTAGTACCAGCTCTTAAACAAAAAAAAATAGAAATGCGGACTGTTTTGCCCGTAGTGCTGCAAGTTTATAACAACTGGCCGCGGGAATTGACCAGACAGTTATCTGCTGGAAAAGCTGAAATATTCGATCCTGAAATTGCCGAAGCAGTACCAGAAACTGCTCCGGTAGATTTGACCGTAGAAGCAAGCTTAGTCAAGGGAAATCTTATTTCGGGATTGCACGGTGGCTCGGCTGCGAAAAATGAGGAGCAAAGGGAGCAGTCACAGCCAGTAGAATTAATCATACAACAACAGGCGATCGAATACGAAAACATTATCAAGGAGCTGCAAAGAAATTCAGAACATTTAGTGACTGTTCTGATATTTGACCAATTTGAAGAATTCTTTTTCGTGTGGAAAGAGCCAGCGGAAAGACAAATATTTTTTGATTTTTTGCGGGAATGCTTGAAAATCAAATACTTAAAAGTCGTCCTGTGTTTGCGGGAAGATTACCTGCACTATGTGCTGGAATTTACTCGACCAAAAAACCAGACAGGATTCGTTAACAATGATATTTTAGATGACATTCTCAGCAAAAACATTCTGTTTTATTTGGGAAATTTTTCGCTGATCGATGCGCGATCGGTAATTCGCACTTTAACTGAGCGAGCGCAGTTTTACTTAGAACCGGAGCTGATCGAAGAATTAGTCAATGATTTAGCTGGAGAATTAGGAGAAGTTCGCCCGATCGAACTACAACTTGTCGGCGCTCAACTACAACAAGAGAACATTAGAACTTTAACTCAATATCAGGAACTTGGCAACAATCCGCAACAAAAATTAGTCGAAAGGTTTCTCGAAGAAGTTATCAAAGATTGCGGGCCAGAGAATGAAGTAGCGGCGCGCCGAGTTTTGTATTTGCTCACAGATGAAGAACAGATTCGTCCCCTAAAAACCCGCGCAGAATTAGCTTCAAGTTTAGCGACATTTGCTGAAGCTGACAAATTAGATTTAGTATTAGAATTGTTAGTAAAGTCTGGTTTAGTGTTTCGATGGATGGAACTGCCTGCTGAGCTTTATCAGCTCGTTCACGATTATTTAGTTAGCTTCATTCGCCAGCAGCAAGAATTAGATAAAAAGGCAGAATTTGAGGAACTGCGAAAGCAAAACCAAATTAACCGAGATGAAATTGAACAAATTCGCAAAGACAGAGAGCAAGATGCTTTGCTGTCGGAAGCTAGAGACAAACAGTACCAAGCAGAAGCTCAACTTTACCACACTCGGAGATGGCAATTGCAGGCGGCGGTTCTAGGAGTGCTTGTACTCGGAGGTGTTTCGGGGATGGCTTTCGAGCAAGCAAAATTAGCAGAAAGCGCACGGCAAGAAGCAGAAACCAGTCGGACTGATGCCCTAAATTCGGCGTCGGAAGCTTTGGTGCTTTCTAATGAAAAAAATCAATTAGGAGTGTTGGGAAATAGTATCAAAATTGGTCGTGATTCTCTGAAAAGTACGGCGCTGCCTGTGGACACTAAAAATCAAATTGCTGAAAGACTCAGACAAGCAGTTTCCGGGGTGCAAGAACGCAACCGTTTCGAGCAGCACAGCAAGTTTGTTTTGGATGTAAGTGTTAGTCCCGACGGCAATTCAGTTGCTTCGGCAAGTGCAGATCAAACTGTTAAATTGTGGAGCAAAGAAGGTAAGTTATTAAAAACTTTCAATCACCCAGATAGCGTGACGAGTGTTAGTTTTAGTCCTGATGGGAAAACGATCGCTACTGGTTGTGCCGATCGTACAATTAGAATTTGGCAAGTAGATAACGACAAAAGTGCGATTCCCTACGGGATAGCTCCGCTTCACGGCATTTTATCCGGCCACCGCGATATCGTCACCAGCGTCAGTTTCAGTCCAGACGGCAAAACCCTAGCTTCCGCCAGTCACGACAACACCGTCAAAATCTGGAACCTTGCGAACAAAAAATTGCTGCAAACCTTAACCGGACACAAAGACTGGGTGCTCGGCGTCAGTTTCAGTCCCGACGGCCAAACAATTGCCTCAGCAAGTGTTGACAAAACTGTCAAACTTTGGAACCGAGAAAGTAAAACGCAGAAATTTAGAATTAATCCCAAAACATTAACCAAACATTCTGACATTGTTTACAGCATTAAGTTCAGTCCAAACAGTCGAGAACTCGTCTCAGCAAGTGCCGACACCACAGCCAAAATTTGGAACCGAAACGGTGAGGAAATCAGAACTCTCAAAGGACACAACGATGAAGTTGTCAGCGCGACTTTCAGTCGCGACGGCGAAAAAATTGTCACCGGCAGTGCAGACGATACGGTGAAAGTTTGGAGTCGCAGCGGCACTTTGCTCAACACTTTTCGAGGACATCAAGACGACGTGAGGGCCGTAAGTTTCAGCGGCGACGGCACTATTGCTTCCGCAAGTAAGGACAAAATAGTGAAAATTTGGAAACCAGACAGCACTCCGCTGAATAAGATTTTATCAGGACACGGAGACTGGGTTTACAAAGTCAGTTTTAGCGCTGACGGCAAAACAATTGCTTCTGCTAGCGGGGACAAAACAGTGAGACTTTGGCGTGCTGACGGCAGTTTATTCAAAACCTTAGAAAGTCACAAGGATTCTGTTACCTGGGTTAGCATTTCGCCTGATGATAAAACTGTTGCTTCCGCGAGCGATGACAAAACCGTGAAAGTCTGGAGTTTAAACGGCAAACTGTTAAATACTCTCAGCCACAGCGGCATTGTTAAAAGCGTGAGTTTTAGTCCAGACGGAAAGATAATTGCTGCCGCAAGTGCCGATCGCAAATTGTACCTCTGGCGCTGGAATGGTGCTAAAGCAACTTTGTTGGCAAAACTCGATCACAGCAATCCAGTAATTAGCGTTAGCTTCAGTCCCGACGGCAAAACTATTGCTACTGCTACCGCTGCTGAGGACAAGCCAAGCGGGAAGAAAAAGGCTTTTGAAATTACCGGAGAAAAGAGAGTTTACCTGTGGCAATTTAACGGTTCGTCGGCAAAAATTATGAAAACTCTCGACCACCAAGACAGCGTTAAAAATGTTAGTTTTAGTCCAGACGGCAAGACTATTGCTGCTGCTTGCGCTGACAAAAAAGTTTACTTGTGGGGGTTTGATGGAAAGGTGGCGAATTTAACTGAAAAACTCGACCACAGCGATACTGTAGAAAGCGTGAGTTTTAGTCCCAACGGCAAGTTGATTGCGGCGGCGAGTGGGGGAAATACTGTTAAGCTGTGGGATTTTGACGGCAAGAAGGCGCTGCTATCTAAGACTTTGGAATCGAGCGATCGCGTGTTGAGTGTTTCTTTTAGTTCTGATAGCAAAACTCTGGGTTTTGCTAGTAGGGATAGGAATGTAATTCTGTTGCCTGTGGAGAATTTGGAACTGAATAATATTATTGCTCGCAGTTGCGAGTGGTTAGGAGATTATTTGCAGAATGACCCGAATGTTGCTGAGGGCGATCGACTGCTTTGTCTTGGGTTTGGGAAGCAGGCTTTAAATAAGGGGAAGCGGTGAAATTGACAGCGGTAAGTTGCGGGCTGCACACCCTACATAATTATATTTTGCTAATTCTAATCAACATAATTTTATGGAAAAATTCTGTATATGTCTCGGCGGTGCGCTACTCGCTGACAAATTAAAGTTTTTGTCGGTGCATCAACTGTGAGTCCAATACGGTAGTCACCAACACGAATTTTATATTTATCTGGATAACATTTCATTTTTTCCAGATATCCTAATGCAAAGGGATTGTCTGATTCTAAGAATTGAAAAACTATAGGTTCTATCCTACTTCTAATTTCAGCAGGTAAAGCAGCTAGTTCTTTGAGGAACCGATTTGTATATTCAACTTGCCACATTATTTTGTTTGATTGAGTTATAATACTTTAGTGCTTGTTCTTTTGATAATCTCTCATCACCTTCAGTTTCTTCTATAAGTTTATCCAGACCATAGTTTTCCAAAATCTCCTCTATTTTCTCAAATTGTTCAAGGGGGATTTGAACAGCAATCGGCTGCTGATTTTCGTCGATCACATAACTTTTATGTAGTTCTAGCATTTTGTAGTGTTTATATCTGAGTATATGAATTATTATAATAGATACATTTTTTTTGTCAAGAGGCGATCGCGTCTGCCTGTCGAGTTACTCAACCGATAGGTTAAATAAATCTATCTACTGGCTAATTGTATTGGCAGTAAAATTGCGCTAGAATTCGACTGACAAGCTTAACCTTTTTGGCAATTCCCCACCGAATTAATTAGCAATCAAAACCCGAGGTAAACCACATGGATGTCAACTCCCAAAATCTCCAACCAATCCCGCCATTCAACGAGACAAACGAGGAAACACCAGAGATAGGTGGCGGTTTGCCCGTAATAGAATATTGGGCAGAACATACATTGTCCCCGGAAGGGCCGAAACTTTGGAAAACTTTGCTGCACAAAAGTGCTTGTTTGTCCTGTTCTTGGGGCACGGGCGGACAGAAAGGAGGTTTTACAAATGAAGAGGGCGAAAAACTTCAGCGGTGCATGAAAAGCGTCGAAGCAATCTCCGCTGAAATCAAGCCGGCTATCTCAACTCAATTTTTTGAACAGCAGAGTATTGCACAACTTCAGCAATTAACTTCAATGGAAGCCGATAGGTTGGGAAGGCTGAGTTTTCCGATGATTTTGCGGGCTGGTTCCTCTCATTACGATCGCATTTCTTGGCAAGAAGTTTATCAAATTGCCGAAGCTGCTTTTCGCAAAACCCCCGAAAGAGTGGCATCTTACAGTTCCGGTCGTTCTTCCAACGAAGCCGCTTTTCTGCTGCAATTGATGATGCGGGCGATGGGTTCCAATAACTTAGCAGATTGTTCCGATCTCTGCCACGCTCCCTCGACAACTGGCTTAAGCGAAATGTTTGCCACCCGCACCTCGTTAGTGAGTCTAGAAAACTTGAAGGAAGCAGATTGCGTCGTGCTCGCGGGCAGCAATTCTTCCTACAACCATCCCCGTTTGATGAACGAATTGATTAAAATTCGCGACAAAGGCGGTAAAATAATTGTAATCAATCCGGTGATGGAAATCGGCTTAGTCAAGTTTGGTTCTCCCGCATTTCCCGTCAAGTCGCTCATCCCCGGTTCCGATATTTCCTCCTTATACTTGCAACCAATTCCCGGCAGCGATACGGCGCTATTTGTAGGCATTCAAAAGTCTATAATCGAACAAGGTTTGCTGGACGAAAGCTATTTGCAAGCTCATACAGAAGGCTGGGAAGCAGCAGTCCAGCACGCCCGCGAAACTTCTTGGGAAACTATTACTGAAACCTGCGGAGTTTCCCGCGCAGAAATTGAGGCTGCAGCCAAAATTATCGGCACTTCACAGCGGGTTGTCTTCGGTTGGGCGATGGGAATTACCCAACACGATAACGGTGTAGATAACGTTTTCAGCATCGCCAATACTGCCTTAATGACAGGAAATGTCGGCAAAGAAGGGGCGGGATTAATGCCCGTGAGAGGACACTCAAACGTGCAAGGATTCGGCTCTATGGGCGTCACTGTGAAGCTGAAAAAAGAAATTCAACAAGCTTTAGAAAAGTTATTGAATCGTCCCCTCAGTCCTGTTAAGGGCTACGACACTCGATCGCTCATTGAAGCAGCAGAAGCAGGCAAAGTTGATACCCTGATCTGTCTGGGCGGCAACTTGTATGGGGCAAATCCAGATTTAACTCAGGCAAAACGCGCTTTAAGCAATGTTGAAACCGTTATATACCTCGCAACTAAACCGAATTTAGGGCATTTTCACGGATTGGCAAAGCACAATACAATTGTGCTCCCCGTGCTGAATCGCTTTGAAAACCCCCACAAAACAACGGTGGAATCTGGCAATAACTTTGTGCGTTTAAATGATGAGGGCGAAACTCATCTCCAGAATTCGGATTTGATTCCTGAAGTGCATTTTTTGACGGAATTAGCCAGCAGAATCCACGGCGATTTTCCGGTTGATTGGCGCCGACTTCAAGACACAAAATACGTGCGCCAATTGATTGCTAAAACTATTCCGGGCTATGAAAAAATAGCTACAATTGATGAAACCAAAGAGGAATTCACCATCAGCGGTCGCATTTTTACAGAACCTAAATTCCCTACGGAATCTGGGAAAGCGAAGATGTTTATCACGCCTTTACCTACGCTGAAATTACCGGAAGCGAAAGAGTTTGGAGTCTCGGAATCAACACAGGGTATTGTTGTAGCCTTGATGACGGGACGCAGCTATTCTCAGCACAATACTGTGGTTTACAAAATTGATGACAAGTACCGGGGAATGCCGCACCGCAACTGCATTTTGATGAATCGTGCGGATGCAGAAAGCACGGGTTTGCATGAACATCAACGGGTTACGGTGCAGGGAAATGTGGGGAAAATGGAAAATGTCGAGGTGATTTACGGGGCGGTTCGTGAGGGTGCTGCTTTGATGTTTTATCCTGAAGTTAATGTAATTTTTCACCCGGAGATTGAAAAGCGATCTGGCACGCCTGCTTACAAGCGCGTACCTGCTTTTGTTTATGCGGAAGTATAGAATATCTTACACCATTCTCAAGAACAGGCAAGATGCCTGTTCCACAAATTACACCATTCTCAAGAACAGGCAAGATGCCTGTTCCACAAATTACACCATTCTCAAGAACAGGCAAGATGCCTGTTCCACAAATTACACTATTCTTAAGAACAGGCAAGATGCCTGTTCCACAAGGGGTTAATTTTTTGTGGGTGGGCATCTTGCCTGCCCATATGCAAGTTTTAATCAACTCTTAATTGGCAAAGTTCTACCGCGCCAAGTGCATCCCCAACTGGTTTCAGTTTTAATCGCAGAACCGATCGCCATTGCCGCCACTAACGCACCTCCCAAACCTCCTAACCACCAGTATTTCGTCGGACATTCAGAAATCTCGGCACCCAAGGGGCGCAAAGTGTAATGCTGCAAAATTACGATTACGGATAAACAAATAGTTAACCAGGTAATTGGTTGGTTGGTCGCGGCTGACAAGCGAATTTCAAAGGTGGTATCCGCCATGTGATTTATCCGTGGAATCAATCCAAAATCTAAAATCGAAAATCCTCAAGAAAGAGCATTTATCTCGCGCAAGTCAATTCTTTAATCTAAAATCTAAAATCTAAAATCTAAAATCGATTGACCTGCTAATATTTTAAGCCGGGGGTAGTTGAGATGCTGTTGCAGGGTTTGCCCGATCGCTAGTGTGTCGTCTGTCGATCGATCGTCTACAATTAAAACCTCTAAGTTTTCCACAGACAGCGGTGTACTCTCCAAAATGGCGATCGCGCAATCCCGAATATTCTCTGCCTCGTTGTATGCTGGTACGATTACCGAAACTTTAGGGAACTGCGCGGCCGGTTCCGGTGATGGCCTCGCCGAACTTCTGTCGGTTCGAGGCGCATTTTTGACCGATCGGCGCAAATTCTTCGTGTAAGCTCTACTTACAATCAGAGAAAAAATTAGCAGGGTTAACAATATCAAAGCGAACTGACCTCAAAATTTCGGTACACGATTTGTCTCCCTAAATATTAAAAAATATTAAAACAAAAAGCTAGTCGATCGCCCGAAAAGTTATTTTGACCGAAAGCATCCAGGATACAAGCCCCCGGATTCATCCCTGGGGTCAATGCTTCAATCTAAAATCTCAAATCTCAAATCTAAAATCGATTGACCCCCTCGCATCCAGGATACAAGCCCCCGGATTCATCTCGCGCAAGTCAATGCTTCCATCTAAAATCTAAAATCTAAAATCTAAAATCGATTGACCACCTCTTTTGCTATAATTTGTGAGCATCTTTCGGCTCGCCCGCACCGAGGGGCAAGACCCCTCACCCAGACAGCGACCGAAAAGCCGAGGATAGATATCAGTTGTCAGAGGAGATTGCAATGGGCGAATTTTTTACAGTCGATGTGTTTGCGAACACGATAGCGGTACTCGGCGCTTTGGGTTTTTTCTTTTTGGGATATCAAGCTTTGCAGATGTTGAAAAAATAAAGTATGTCAGAACTGAGATGTTGCACCATTGTCAAGAACGGGCAAGATGCCCGTTCCACAAAGAATGATTTTTCTTGTGGAACAGGCATCTTGCCTGTTCCTAAAGAAGTAATTGAGAATGGTGCAATATCTCAGTTAGAACTGAGATGTTGCACCATTGTCAAGAACGGGCAAGATGCCCGTTCCACAAAGAGTGAGTTTTCTTGTGGAACAGGCAAGATGCCTGTTCATAAACAAGTAATTGAGAATGGTGCAATATCTCAGTTAGAAGTCAGAAGTCAGAAGTCAGAAGGAAAGAAGTCTGAGGGAAGAAGTCCGATGGAAGTCGGAATAAGGAAAGAAAAAAGAAGGAAAAAAACAACTATTCGGAATATCCAATGCCCTGTTTTGCCCATGCCCAATGCCCTGTTTTGCCAATGCCCCGGAACACCTAATTTACCTGAAAAAGGCTATACAACTGACTCAACAGTGCAACTGTTTCTTGCGAAAATCAACCAAAAAAAGGCTGCGTTATTATCATGGTGAGCCAACTTTTAGATGGACGCTATCAAATCATTGAAGTCATAGAAACAGGAGAATTTGGGCAAACCTATCTGGCCAAAGATATTCGCCGTCCGGGAGAACCGCAGTGCTTTGTCAAGCACCTGCGTCCCGGTACCACCGAACCGAAATTAATTAATACTACGCGCCGTCTTTTTCAAAAAGAAGCAGAAGTTCTAGAAAAGCTCGGTCAACACGACCAAATTCCTCAGCTATTCGCTTATTTTGAAGAAAATGAGGAATTTTTCTTAGTTGAATCCTTTGTGGCCGGTCACTCGCTATCAACCGAGATTGTACCGGGCAAGCCTCTAACTGAAGAAAAAATGATTCCTTTGCTGAAGGAACTGTTAGAAATTTTAGTGTTTGTACACGGACAGGGAGTAATTCACCGAGATATTAAACCTGCAAATTTAATCCGCCGCTATTCAGACAACAAGTTAGTTTTGATCGACTTTGGCTCGGTGAAAGAAATTCACATCGCTCAAAGACAAGCGCCGGTAACGGTGCGGATTGGCACTTTGGAATATATGCCGATCGAACAATTTCAATACAACCCGCAACTCAACAGCGATATCTACGCTTTGGGAATGATTGGCATCCAAGCAATGACGGGTTTGCCGGCTTACGATTTGCCGAAATTGCGGGATTTGAAAAATTCTAATAAAGGCGAAATTGTTTGGCGGCATTTAGCCACGTGTTCCCAAGCGCTGGCAGATGTTTTGGATAATATGGTGCGCTACGATTTTCGGGAGAGGTACCAGTCGGCGGCGGAAGCTTTAGCCGATTTGAGGAAAATTGGCGATCGCTCGCGGGCACGGATTCCCAAGCTAACAATATATCGCGAAGAAGTCGATCGGCGTAGCAGCAGCCGGGGTGATATTACAGTCGTCGGTCGAAGAATATTAGATGAACTGCGCGTCAGTTTGGAATTGCTGCCAGAAGAAGCAGAGGCGATCGAAGATGAGGTATTGAACCCTTACCGGAAATACAGGGAAAAAGGCGAACGCTACGAACAATCACTGCAAGAAGCAATGCAGCAAGAATATCCCTTTTCTCTGGAAACTCGCGACGAATTAAAACGCTTGCAGCAAGTTTTAGGGCTTACCGACGAAGATGCCGCGAAAATCGAAGAATTAGTCATTCCTAAATCTTTATTTGCTAAATTGTACAAGGCGATATCCACAGTTTTGGAGGGACATCGCAACCCCAATCTGCCACCAGCGAGTAGCGCCCCTCACCTCGAATTGCAGGCAAGTCCGGCGGTATCCTCGCAGGTAAATCTGAACGGAAAAACCGATTTGTCGAACTCCAGCCCAGCAGCACTTGTCCCCAAAGAAACTCGCAAATTCAACCCTTATCTTGCCGGGGCAACAATTGCGGCTATCTTAGCTGCGATCGGCGGAATTTACGGATATCTCAAATGGCAAGAATGGCAGCAGCTAGCCCAGAAAGAATCCCAACAGCTCAATCAAATTGAAGCTCTTTATACAGCCAGCAATTATGAAGGCTGCATCAGCCAAATACCAACAATTGCCGACACTTCCAGCACCTATTCGTCCGCTCAGGAGTTACAAGAACAGTGCCAAGCAGGTTTGCGGTGGAAGAACGCCAAAGTCAAAAATTTCGCTCAGCATTTAGATGCAGTTGGGTCTGTTGCTTTCAGTCCAGACGGCTTAATGTTAGCCAGCGGTTCTAAAGACAAAACCATCCAAATTTGGGATTTAGCTACAGGCAAGTCGATTCGCACTTTTCCAGGAGATTCCTCCACTATTTGGTCGGTTGCTTTTGACTCAAACGGTACCAAACTGGCGACTGGCACCGGTTTTTGGCGAGTCATGCTGTGGGATTTGAAAACAGGGCAAGTGATTCGCAGTCTCGACCACACTGCTTCTGTTTGGTCTGTTGCTCTTAGCCCCGACGGACAGCTTGTGGCTAGTGCCAGCGGAGACAAAACCACAAAGATTTCGGATGCAGCAAGTGGTCGTTTGATTCAGAGTTTTCCAGACCATACAGATTTTGTTTATTCTGTTGCTTTCACTCCAGATGGAAAAAGTTTGGTTAGCGCTTCTAAGGATAAAAAAATTACAGTTGTGGATGTCGCAACAGGGGCGTTGCTCAAAACTATTGAGGGACACGGCGACGCGGTGAGGTCGATTGCTGTTAGCCCAGACGGCAAGACAATTGTTAGCGGTTCCTACGATGAAAGTATTAAAATCTGGAATATCGAAACTGGAGATTTAATTCGCTCGATCAAGGGACATTCTGACGATATTGTCTCGGTTGCTATCAGCCCGGATGGGAATTTTATTGCGAGCGGGAGCAAGGATAAAACTATTAAAGTTTGGGATTTTGCTACTGGAGAATTGCTGAATACTTTGACGGGACATTCCGATGAGGTTTATGTGGTGACTTTTAGTCCTGATGGCAAAACTATTGCTAGCGGTTCTAAAGACAATACTATTAAGTTGTGGTTGAGGTAATACGATTTTAGATTTTAGATTTTAGATTTTAGATGGGAATGACTTACTGCATAATGGTTGGGAATTTCCCTACAGTTGCATCCTTTTGAGGAACTGGTGTACTATCAATTCCGGTCGATTACCCCTAATATCATGTCCGAGCCATTGACCGTGATTAAACGCCGGGGCGGGTTTACAGATTTTCCCGTTTCTATTCAATATCTTGGTGAACCCGCCCCTACAGGAATCAGGGTTAATTGACCGGACATAATATAATACGGTAGGGGCGGGTTCACCAAAAATATATGCCAATAATTGACAATCTCAAAAACCCGCCCTTTTAATCGCTCGATCGTACATGATATCATTAGTCATTAGTCATTGGTCATTTAATTGGTATAATTCAGCTCGTTTTTTAAGGTTTTGGGAAAGTGCCAATAAGGCGTTTCTAATTCGTCCTCAGTTGGATAATTTTCAGTTGATTCCTCTCGGATTTGAAAAAAGTGGTAGAGGTTAGCCACAGTTAAATCGGATATTTCTTGCCAATTCGAGGCAGCTAAACCTTGATAGCCAGTAGCGATCGCCTGCTGGCTGACATAAAATTCGTATCTCCGGCGGATTTCCGGCGACACAGCGAAGGTTAGCTGGTCGCGCAAGGATAAAAAGTGAGACTTTTGCTTTAAACTTTCATAAAGTGAAGGTTCCGCAGCTAATACCGCGAATGTAGTGTAAACGCTGCTTTTTAAACTATCGCCGGTGAGTTTATCTAAACTAGCTAACTGATGCTGCTCTTTTGGAGACAAAGTTTGCATCCAATCAACCTCATTTTGCCAAAATTCTATTACACTTAAATCATGACCCAGAATCCTAGTAACTTCGGGAAATAAAAAATCTAGTTCAGGTTCTGATTGACATCCTTTAACAACAGTTAGAAGATTTTGACGAATTTTTGATTGCAGTTCCAACAGGCGATCGCTCACCATATCGTAGGCCCGCTGCAAGTGAAACGTGACCCCGATCGCCTGCTCGATCGCCCAAACACATTCCATTTGTCTGAGCTGTCCAGCAGAACACAGCCCCTCCAACAAACTAGAATTATCATAAATTTTTAAAGCCTCAAATAGCATATCCCGCCCGCTATTAATTTCGGAATTCCGAAGTTTAATATCTGGCACTGTTAGGGCTGACTGACAGCGTTTGATAGCTTTAGAAAAAATCTCATAACCGTTAACCAGTTTCTGGCGGTGCATTTCAAAACTAGAGTCGTGAGCTACCTTAAAAATCTGCTGGATTACCTCTACTCCCCTATCTTTGAGGATGTGTCTGAGATCAATAAATCCGTCTTTAATTTTTAGCTTCTGGTGCTTTGCCTCTTCTCGGATTTTTAATACTTGGTTGAGGTTTACTGCTGACAAAACTGTGCTCGATACAGCGCCAATACCAATGACAGCAGCAGTCGCTTGCATCACTGCCAAATTAATTTTCAGACAGTTAAGCATTCTGTATGTTTTTTGAAACCCCTGATGAGTTTGAGCCACCTGCAACGGCGCCACAGTCACGTACACGGGAGCTACCAGCGGCTGTATGGGGCCACCTCCGGCTAACTGTGCGAGCAATCCTATAACTCCCCGCGAGGATAGAGTTTCACTTCTTGATTGATAAAAAATTTTTGCGAGCTCCACAAACTCCCCTGTCACCGGATCTCTAGCTGCGGGGAGCAATTTTCCTGTTTTGGCAGCAGGCTGTACAAGGTTGCCACTATTGAGTCGCGCCTGAGTTGCAGGGGTGAATATATAATCCATGTTGTGGCTCAGTTTCCATTCAAAAAGGCAGATGTTTTGTATTGTATGCTGTTTATGGAAACGAGAGATGAAAGGAAATGAATGAGTATCTCAAGGCATTCCAGGCTATTAACCTGTTTAGCGATCGATTGTTGGCAGACGAATATCAATCCGTGGAGATTAAACAGTCAGCTACCCAACTCAATTTAGATGTGGAACCTTGTATTGACGAAATTAAGCAATCTGCCATCAGGCTCAAAGAGCTACTTCAGGTATGTTTCAAAGATGTATCTCAGGCTGAGGATGTCTGGAATAGCAAGCCGAGAATTGCTGGAGCATCGCCTGTTGATGTCTGGGAGCAAATTGGCGAACTAAGCGGATGCGATGTGAGAATTCGCACTTTAGGAAAACAGGGCAAATATGATGCTGTAGCTAAAGTTCGCAAATCTTGGAGCGACAAGGCAACCAAGTTAAAAAATCATTGGTTTTTGTGGGATAAAAACTCTCAAGTCTTTCAAAGAGATACTATTGGTTTTTTTGAAAAAGATAATTTGCACAAAGAGTTGCGGAATGAAGTTGATTCCCAGGCAGAGCGAGTGATTTTAATTATGGAAAATGAATTAAATTTAATTTTTAAAGAATTACAATCTATTGATATAGAAAAAATTGAACTTTGTATTGAATGCTTTGACCTAAACAGTCAGTCTAAATTTAGAGAGCGACTACAATCAATAGGCGGGGAGATTGTATCGAAGTTTACGGAGCCTCTGAAATATTTGCCGGATTCTTATATGAAGAGTTTTAAAGAAACGCTGAAAGAACCTGTAGAAACTCTGGTTCATAAAAGCAAGATGGGAATCAGTTTGATCGATTTTGAAGAGTGCTGTAAAGTGATTGACTTAATTCTAGAAAATGTGATTTTAGCAATTTTTGAGGAGCGTCTGAAACTGGCAATTGAAACAGTTGAAAAAGCGATTAAATTCTACAATAATTTTTTAGAGAAGCAGGCGCGGTATCAGAAAGAAACGCCCCAACAGCGAGCGGCGGAAAAAGATTGGATTGAAGGCCAGCGGCAGCAACTCAGGGAAATTCAGCAGTATATTGATGCAGTCATTAGTCATTAGTCATTAGTGGTTAGTTATTAGTAATTGGCAATTTGTAATTAGGAGTTAGTAATTAGTGTTTTAACTACTAATTACTGACCCCTAACTGTTGAATTCACCCAAACAGGACTTACACAGAAGCTAATTGATTATTTACGGCTCCATGCACACCGCACCTTAGCGCTATAATTAGCGCGTCAAACCACTTTTTGCGTAAGTCCTGCTAAAAATAGATACAAGCCCCGGAATTAAGTCAGGGAAATAAAAAATTAGACTTTAGTTCAACTTCCCACTCAAGGCTGGGGAGTTAATCTAAAATCTAAAATCTAAAATCTAAAATCTAAAATCGAATGATTATTGATATTGACCGCTGATTTCGTAAACGATCGCGCCCAAAGACGCTAAGCTAGCTAAAATTAGCATTCCGGCCGGCATGAATTTTTGAGTTTTAACAAGGCGCACAATAAAGACTATTACTAAAACAGCGGAGATGGCTGCTGCTAATGTTAAACCCCAACTTTGTCCCATAAGCTGGGCGGTGCCGGCAAAAATTAGCAGGGAACCGCTAATCAAGCCCGAAATGAGCGAGGCTTGGCTTTTTGCCTTGATATAACCCATGATGCCGCCAACCAGTGTTAAAATGCCGTAGCCGATCGCCGCTGCTGTCCCTAAATTCATTTTTAATCCTCCCGATTTCACTCTTTGCATCTAAATTTATACAGCGCGGCCTGCAATTAGTGTCACGAATTGTTAGAAAATTTATTAAAGCCAGTCAGGATATGTAACTGTTATACAATTGCCATTATGTCAGCCCTAACTTCTGGTGCGATCGCCCAAATCCGTTACCTCCAGCGCCTCGCAGCATCCCTGCTGCTGTATCAATCGGTTCTCAAAAGCCCCGCCGGTCAAGCTTTTCTCGATTTGCTGCAAGCCCTCCACCACAGCGAAGTCAGCGGTTTGGAATGTCAGGTAGCTTACGGGAACTGGTTCAAACTTCAGGCTGCTAAAAATTTAAGCTGGAAAGATTCTCTGATTTCCGAAATTCTCAAAGACGAAAACCCCTTTTCTCGCCGAGCACAGCAAACAGATTTTGCAAGTTTGCCCCCCGCGTTGGTGGAGGCCGCCCGACATGATTTAGAAGTGCTGCAAAATATTTACGAATGCAGCAGCGAACAGTTGAGCAAGTGGGTACGGGTAGCGGGTCAACTTGACGCAGTGCCTCCGATTTGGCATTCCGAAACTGTAGCAGAACAGGGAGATTTGCCCCTGCACGGGAAACTGGAAAAATGGTCGAGCGCTACGGAATCTTTGGCAGCTTATTACCGACAGTTTGGCACTGGTTTGTTTGCCGAATATCGCGCTTTTGCGTGGCGGGGAGGGGAGTTGACGACTATTTCGCATCCCGATCGCATAACTTTAAAAGAGTTGGTTTGCTGCGATTGGCAGCGGGATGCTTTGGTGAAAAATACGGAGTTTTTGCTAGCAGGTTATCCGGCTTTGCACGTCTTGCTATACGGCAGCCGCGGTTCGGGCAAGTCTTCTTTGGTGAAGTCGCTATTAAATGAGTTTGGATCTCGCAATCTGCGCTTGATTGAAGTATCTAAATCGGATTTGCAAGATTTGCCGCTAATTGTCGAGCAGTTGCGGGGAGTTCCTCAAAAGTTTATTATTTTTGTGGATGACCTGTCTTTTGAGGAAGATGATGATGCTTTTAAAGCTCTGAAAGTTGTGTTGGAGGGGAATGTGACTGCCCGCTCTCAAAATGTGGTAGTTTATGCCACATCTAACCGCAGGCATTTAATTCGAGAGTTTTTTGACGACAGGCCTCGCCCCCGCGACGGAGATGAAGTTCACGCTTGGGATACTGTGCAGGAAAAACTTTCATTTAGCGATCGGTTTGGCTTGACTTTAACTTTTGAACCGGCCGATCAAAACACTTATTTAACAATTGTCCGACACCTGGCAGAACTTGCTGGAATTAAACTCGCTGCTGAGGATTTGGAACACCGCGCTAAAGAATGGGCAACTCGTCGCAATGGGCGATCGGGCAGGACTGCGCGGCAGTTTGTTGATTTCCTGAAAGCAGATTTAGCCCTTTTTGACAAGTAGATTGTCTGCGCTGCGAGGGCGGGTTTTAACTGAAATATAGGAAGGCAATTCAGGATCTGAATAAACCCGCCATTGCAGCGCCGAAGGGCGAAATAAAAATTCTTAATTTTTTCATAATTTTATTGATAATAAATAACTAACCAAATTTGATATAATTATCAAAATCTCCCAAGAAACCTCCAGAGCCAGAACCAATCCTGACTCCATAAATCCACCACTAAATAAAGAGGAAAATATCATGGGTTTATTTGATAAAGTATCGAAGACTCGCCAAGAAACGGAAGTAACTTTAGGGCCGGCCGAATCATTTGCGGCGATCGCGCTAATTGCCGTAGCAGCCGACGGTTACATCAATGACAGCGAAAGTAAAGCGATTAGCATGACGCTATCTCGGATGCAACTGTTCCGCAGCTATCCCGATGACGTGATGAGAAAAATGCTCGATCGCCTGCTGATGATTATGCAACGGCAAGGAGTGGAGGTACTGTTTAATGCCGCTTTGGCAATGCTTCCCGACGAACTTAAAGAAACAGTTTTTGCTGTGACAACTGATATCGCTTTAGCAGATGGCGAGGTTTCAGAAGAAGAAGAACAACTTTTGAACGATCTTTACAGTGCATTGGGGATTTCCGAAGATATTGCCCTCAAGATTATAGACGTGATGTTGATTAAGAACAAAGGTTAAGAAATCAGGGGAAGGAGTGAGGAGGGCGAATTTTACAATCTAAAAAATTAGTGCCTACTTACTTAGCTGACAACTTCTCCAAAAGTGCGGGTTTACCGATATGATGGTTGGTAAAATTGCGATCGAATTTGCGATCGCCGTTACTACCTCAAATGCCTTTCACTTACACCCGCACTGTTCGCTTTCAAGATACCGATGCTGCTGGAGTCGTTTACTTTGCTAACGTTTTGGCGATGTGCCACGAAGCTTACGAGGCATCTCTAGCAGCATCGGGAATCAATCTCAAAGCATTTTTCAGCAATTCCGAGGTTGCCTTTCCCATACTTCATGCTAGTGTAGATTTTTATCGCCCAATGTTTGCGGGCGATCGGCTGATGATTCAATTGACGCCTAAACAAGTTACTGGCGATGAATTTGAAATTGCCTATCAACTATTTTCTGAGGAAGTTGCAGAAAGAAGCGCTGCTAAAGCTCTGACTAAGCACGTCTGCATCGATGCAGTTAGCCGAACTAGAAAACAGCTATCGGAAGAATTGATGGAGTGGATGAGAAAATTTGAGAGTGAGATTTCCGATTAGTTCTATCTTTAAATAATAGCAGGGTATGACAGTCAGTCGATTTTAGATTTTAGATTTTAGATTTTAGATTTACTTGCAGCATTGAATCTGGGAGTTTCAAATTTGGTCTAAAATTTTGGACTGATCGCGACTTAAGTACGTGGCACGGTATCCGTTTTTGAGCGGGGTCTAATTTCTTTTAGGTTGAGAATTTTTTCGGACTTTTTGATATTATGTCAAATCGCAATTATGCCATTGTGGGCACGGGAGCTTTAGGCGGATTCTACGGTGCTAGACTGCAACAAGCAGGTTTAGAAGTCAATTTTTTGCTACGCAGCGATTACGATCAGGTCAAAAAACACGGTTTGATTGTCGAGTCTCCCCAAGGCGACTTCACCCTACCCCACGTCCGCGCATACCACGACGCGCACAAAATGCCTCAGTGCGACGTAGTAATTGTAGCGCTGAAAACAACTCAAAATCACTTGTTGCCCAAAATTTTGCCTCCTTTATTAAAGGAGAATGGCGCAGTTTTAGTATTGCAAAACGGATTGAATGTCGAACCGGAAATAGCTAAAATTGTTGGTGCAGAACGAGTGGTGGGCGGGCTGTGTTTTTTGTGTTCTTATAAAGTTGGGCCCGGTCATATCTGCCACCTAGATTACGGCACTATCACGCTGGGAGAATATGCCCAAGACTACAAGCCCATCGGTATTACTGATAGATTGCACAAAATTGCTGCGGACTTTAAACGTGCTCATATTCCTATTAAAATGAGCGAAGATTTGCTATTATCAAGGTGGAAAAAGCTGGTTTGGAATATTCCTTATAACGGGCTGTCTGTAGTGTTGGATGCCAGAACAGATGAACTGATGGCTAATCCCGATACTCTGATTTTAGTCAAGGAAATCATGGGGGAAGTGATAGCGGGCGCCAAAAGTTGCGATCGCATTATTCCCGATGACTTTATCCCACAGATGCTCGAATACACTCAGAAAATGAAGCCTTACCGCACGAGCATGAAAATCGATTATGATGAATCGCGGCCCCTGGAAGTTGAGGCGATTTTTGGTAATCCGATACGGGTGGCGCAGCAAGCAGGTATTAAGTTGCCCCAAATAGAGGTACTTTACCGAATGTTGAAGTTTGTGGATGTTCAAAGACAAGAAGCGGAGAGGACGAGAAGGCTGTTAGGTTTGTCGTAATTGGCAATTGGCAATTGGCAATTGGGCGGGGCGGGTTTGTGAGATTTCTCGCTGGTGTTGTAGATATTGGTGAACCCGCCCCTACAGGAATTACTGTCAAATCCGGTTAATTCTATCGATTCACCGACGATGACACATCGCAATTTCTTGCAATTGTTCTCGATTGACTTTGCCTTGAGAATTGCGCGGCAATTGTTCGACGATTACCCAATATTTCGGCCGCTTAAACTTGCTCAACTTATGTTCTATTGCCGCTTGCAGATTTTTGACAGTCACCTCGGAATTAGCGGGAACGTAGATAGCTGTAACGACTTGACCCCAATCTTTGTCTGGCAAGCCAATTACAGCAATATCTGCAACTAAATTAGTCGATCGCACAACGGCTTCAACTTCCGCCGGAAATACATTTTCTCCGCCTGTGATAATTTTGTCGCTGCTGCGTCCGACGATATTTAAGCAGTTATTTTTATCGAAAAATCCCAAATCATCTAGTTGGAAGTATTGGCGATCGCCAAATTGTTCAGGATAATAACCCAACGCCAAAGATTTAGCATTTACCGCAATATTGCCGATTTTATTATAACACAAAATATCACCTTTTGCACTGCGAATCGTTATTTTAGCATGGGGTAAAGTTTGACCGGAACTGTTATTGCCAGCGAGAAAATCTTCGGGTTTTAGTGTAGCAACTTGCGAGGCTGTTTCTGTCATGCCATAACTAGGCGCTAATTTAATTTGATAGTTTCTAGCTGTTTCTAAAAGTTCCGGCCAAGCCGGAGCACCGCCCAAAAGTACGGCACGAAACCGTCCAAGCCAATTAGCTGTATCTGGGTTCCGCAACAGCCGTTGCAGTTGAGTTGGAACTAAAGAAATGAAAAATTCTTCTGGTTCTATATCGCATTTTTCGCCTGCTTCCAGTGCTTTGAAAGACCCAATTGCCAGTTTTCCCGCCGTCGTAAACGATCGCATGAATTGCATTAAACCGCTGACGTGGTATAATGGCAAAATGCAGAAAGAGTTGATTTTGTCAACTTGAAAATATTGTTGAAAACCTTGTACTGATGCGGTTAGTGTTTCCCAAGTGTGGATGGCAAAACGGATTTTTCCTGAAGAACCGCCGGTGGGAATCATGATTGTATCAAAACCGTTTTGAGTCGGCGAATGGAATTCGCGGCTATACAAACGAAGTCCGCCTTCGCGGACTGGGATATGGGGAGTGGTGGGAAGCGGGTATTGTCCTAAAAATATGTCTGGTTGAACTAAATCAAAGACTTGTTGCCATTCGGGTTTTACCCAGTTGGGATTGCACAGAAAAATCGGGCATTTGGCGGCGCGGGCGGCGATGAAACTGGCAAGAAATTGCACTGGTTCTGGTTCGGCGAGGCAAATTTTTGGGGGTGTTTTTTGTGCGGGATTTTGGGTGATTTCTTGAAATAGCCGATCGACAATTCGGGCAAATTCGCGACTGTCACAACCGATAAGCCAATTATCGGGCAAGCCAGCCGCGAGATCCCGAATATTTACTGTTAGATTTGTTGCCATAGATGCTTTCACCAAATTTCTCGCTTCAAAACAATTACCTAACCCGCTTGATTTAGTTTTGGGAGTAATCTAAAATCTAAAATCTAAAATCTAAAATCGAATGATTGTCATCGAACCAGCAATCGGTGCCGAAGCCGAGTGCTCTCTTATTTAAAGACAATTCGGTTGCTAAATTTAATGCTGCTTGTCTGCCGATTTCGGTTTCAAATACTGATGAGAAAACAGCGTCTATATTGTGAGTTTGACAAAATTTTCGCAGTTGGGATGGAGAACCGCATATCGCAGGTTTAATGACGAAAATTCCCCGCCAGCCTTGGCTGTAGCACTCTTGGATGCGATCGAGGTTGGCGGCAGATTCATCAAGGGCGATCGCAGTTGCATAAATAGCATTCAATTCTACCATTTCCTGAAACTGTGTTACTGGCAGCGGCTGTTCCAAAAATTCAATGTCCGCAGAAAAGTCGGGAGTTGCTTTTACCTTGTCGCAAGCTTCCAGCCATGTTTTAGCCGGCGAGTAACTAAGTCCCCCGTTGGCATCTAACCGCAAAAATGCTTTTTCGCGATCGCACAAATTGTGCATTACTTGGATTAGCTGCTGAAAAATCTTTAATTCTTCCTCAATTGCAGCCACACCAATTTTCCATTTAAACGTCCGATATCCCTCTAACCAAAGCATTGGTAAAGCCTGCAAAGCTGTTTCACCTGCTGGCAATAAACCGCTGAACCGATTTTGCATTTTCTCCCCCTTTTGGGAAAGGTAAGTTAAATTTTCGCTTTTCTCCCCCCCTTGGCAAGGGGGGGCTGGGGGGGGTAAATTTTGCTCGTTTAGTGCTGACTCAAAGCCAAATTGACAAGCCGGCAATTCACCGGAAATAGCAAAAATCATCTCTGATGAAATATTACCGGGCAACGAGTTACAAAAATCTAAAGCTTGGTCAAAAGTTTCGGAACCAAACCAACTCAAAGGGGCAATTTCTCCCCAACCAATTCGATTATTTTCGTCCACAAGTCGCAGGATAATTCCTTCGCGAATATCCCAGATGCCGTGACTTGTTTGCAAGGGCCGCTTAAATTTTCGCTGATAAGTGCGAAACTCGAATTGATAAAGCATTAGTTTTTTAGTTAATCATAAAATTGTCTCACAAGTGCGACAAACGTATCAATATTTTCAAAATGGATATTGTGACCAGCTTTGGGTACAATTTCCAGAGTAGCCGCCGGACACAAGCTGGCCATTTCGGTATTTATAGTTATAAATTTATCATCATATTCTCCCGCTAGCAAGAGGATGGGGATTTGATTTTGTGCGAGTTTTTCCCAGAGAGAGGGCTGGTTGCCGGTTCCCATATTGCGGAGGGATTTGGCTAATTCTAAGGGATTGTTTGCTAAGCGGGTTTCTATGAGTTTGTCGAAGTTAGGAGAGTTTTTTAAAGATTTGAATAAAGGGATCTCGTACCAGTTGAATAAAAAATCTTTAATGTTGCTATTTTCCAGCTTTTGTGCTATCTGTGAATCGGCTTCCAGGCGGTGCGATCGCTCTTTTTCTGTCTTCAATCCCGGAGAAGCTGACTCTAACACTACTTTCTCGAATCTTTCTGGAAAATGTAATGTCATGTAAAGTGCCAATCGCCCGCCCATTGAATACCCCAACAACAAACATTTGCCTATTTGTAAATCATCTAATAAGTGTATCAATGCTTGGGCTGTATTTGATATATTGTAGCAACTTTCGTCGTCGCTGACTCTAGTTTCTCCGTGACCGGGAAGGTCAACTGCTAGGCAGCAATAATTTTTAGATAGTAAGGAAATGACGCGGCTAAAATCTTGAAAATTTCCAGTAAATCCATGCAAAAATAGAATGGTCTGCTGATTATTGTTGCGCGTTAAGGAATAGTAAAAGTTATAATTATTAAATTTGTCCATATACAAATATACGATTCAATGTGAGGTACGGATTGCTGAATTAAAGAAGATTTTGAGAAGTCACCCAACTCCACCAACTCCTTCAACTTAGCAAACCATACCTCCAGTTTACCGGAATTCTCGATCGCCCGATCTACAAACCAAAGCCCAACGCCAGCAGCAATCCGCTCGAAAAATGCAGCGTAACTGCGATAAACTTAGAGTTGCTCACCTTTGCAGGTTGGTCGTGATAGTCTGTGACATGGCGGCAAAGGTCGATCGCAAATGGCAAACTTCCAAAAATCAACAGCGTCCAAATTGGGAACATTCCCAAAGCCACAAATAGCACAGTCAAAGCATAAACGCTGCCGCATAACCACTGCAACAACTGAGCACCTTTCTTTGTACCGAGTCGCACAATCGGCGATTTTTTTCCCGCCGCCAAATCATCCGCAATTTGATGAAAGTGGGAACAAAATAAGATGATACTCGTAGTAATTCCCACGATTACCGAAGCCGCAAAATTAGTTGCAGACCAAGTTTGAGTCTGACTATAATAAGCAGCGGCGAAGGCTAGCGGCCCAAAGGTAAAAAAGCAAATTATTTCCCCCAAACCTTGATAGCCAAGACGAAATGGAGGCCCTTGGTAAGTGTAGCCGAGAGCACAGCACAAAACTACTAGCAAAATTACTGTTGGGTCTTTTTGCCACCAGCTTATGGCACAGATTCCCGACACTCCCACTGCTAAAAATAGATTTGCCAGCCCGAAAATTAAAGCTTTATTTCCGGTTAAATTAACTAGGGAATGCGCTTTATTTTTATCGATGCCTGTTTCTGAGTCAAATACATCATTGCTGAGATTCAGCCATGCTATAATCAAAATGGCTGACATTAAAAATGTCGAAAAAATTGACGAATTAATCGTTTGAGTTTCGGCAAAAGCAACTGCTGTTCCTACTGAAATAGGAATTACCGCAACGCTGTACATGGGCGGCTTGATTGCCGCCAGCCACAATTTACTATTTGGACGTTCAATTAACTTTGTTGTCATTACACAAACTTGATGCAATTGATAGCAGCGTAGTAATTTTACAATTTTATTGGTGAAGAAACTCTACTCTGCATCGGGTTTAGTGCGCGGGGGGTATCCGTTGACAGGCTTTGCGGGCGATCGCGCGCCCGGTAATGCCCGTCTGCAAACCTCTGTGGGGGCGATCGTATGAGAGTCGAGATTGAGTCGCTCAATCTTAAAGTTTTATGTCTAAATGTTTCGATCGATCGCGCGATAGTCTGTTTTCGCCCCGCCGCTGAGCCCAAACTTTCCGGGAAACTCGAAAGGTCATGTTGTGCGATCGCCCTCCCGTGCTTAGATCGAAATAGGGGTTCTAGCGGGACAAAACCGCACTCTTTCTGACAAATCTGCTATTCTCGCTTTCATGACAGTAATACCGCACCGCGCTAATCTTTTACAAGACCGCAATCAACTGCATCAGTTTCTGTTAGATTGCCAGCAGTCTTTAACCGAAAAAGATCAAACCAAGATAGTTAGTATTTCTCAGGAGATTGCCCCCGTCGATCCGCTAGTTTTACTTCAAGAGATTTCCGAACCTTGCCAGCGGCACTTTTACTTTGAAAAAAGAGACCCGATTTCCGGCAACAGTTTTGCGATCGCCGCCCTAGATTCGGCAATCCATCTAACAGTAGCCGGAAGCGATCGATTTGCCCTAGCTCAAAATTTTATTCAATCTTGTCTTGCCCGAACAATTACCATCGGTACAGAACGCTTGCCCTTCAGCGGGCCGCACTTTTTTTGTAGCTTTGCTTTCTTCGATGAGAATGTCGCCACCAATTCTTACTTTCCCCCTGGCACCGTATTTTTACCAAAATGGCAGATTACTCGCCTGAAAGATAGCTGCACAATTGTCGCAAATGCCATCATTCACCGAGATTTAAATATTAATATTATTACGGATAATATTTGGCAAAATTTTGATAAAATTGCGTCTCATTCTTACAAAAAAATAACTTCGATTAGAAACGGCTCGATATTTTTAAAACAAATTCCTGTGAACGATGCCACTCAATTTAAAACATCTGTCAAGTCGGCTTTAGACTTGATCCACTCTCAATATTTCAGTAAAATTGTTTTATCCCAAGCAATAAATGTCATTTCCCAAACCCCTTTCAGTTTAATAGATTCGTTAAATAACTTGCGCCTTACTTATCCCGGTTGCTACGTATTTTCCACCAGTAACGGCCAAGGTCAAAATTTTATAGGTGCCAGTCCAGAACGCTTAATTAGCATTCACAAAAATGAATTAGTAACAGATGCTTTAGCTGGTTCTGCACCGAGGGGGAAAAATGAAGTGGAAGATGCGAATTTAGGCAAAGGTTTACTCAACAGCGAAAAGGATATTCGAGAACATCGAGTTGTAATTGATTTTATAGTCGATCGCCTGTCGAGTCTCGGTATCAATCCCGACTTTTCCCCGGTTCCCAGGCTGCTGCAACTGTCAAACATTCAGCATTTGTGGACACCCATAAGGGCTAGAATTCCCCGTGATATTCATTTATTAAAGATTTTAGCTCAACTGCATCCAACGCCAGCGGTGGCGGGCGTACCGAGAGACATTGCCCTACAGCAAATTCGCGGCTGCGAAAGCTGCGATCGCTCTTTGTACGCAGCACCCCTCGGCTGGATCGATCGCACCGGCAACGGCGAATTTGCCGTCGGCATTCGATCGGCTTTAATCGACGGCGATCGGGCTATACTTTATGCTGGTGCTGGTATTGTGGCAGGTTCCGAACCCGAAAAAGAACTAGCAGAAATTCAGCTCAAATTACAACCACTTTTAAATGCTTTAGTTTAGCAATTTATTATAAAAATGATTGATTTTCGCAATACCAACACTCTCTGGTCTTCAATATTAGCAGAGACATTGCAACGACTGGGATTAACTACAGCCGTGATTTGTCCCGGTTCGCGATCGGCACCATTAACAATAGCCTTTGCTCAAAACAAAAAAATAGAAACTATTCCCATACTCGACGAACGTTCAGCCAGCTTTTTTGCATTAGGAATTGCCAAAAAATCCGGTTTTCCAACCGCACTAATTTGCACATCGGGAACCGCTGCAGCCAACTTTTATCCTGCAATAATAGAAGCGAGAGAAAGTCGAATTCCACTGCTAATATTCACCGCCGATCGACCTCCAGAACTGCGGGACTGTCACGCCGGACAAGCGATCGACCAAATGAAAATATACGGCAATTATCCGAACTGGCAAGCCGAATTAGCGATACCTTCTGCGTCCAGAGGAATGCTAGACTATCTGCGGCAGACGGTAATGTATGCTTGGGAGCGATCGCAATTTCCAACACCCGGCCCCGTCCACCTCAACATCCCCTTCCGTGACCCGCTGGTACCCGTTCCAGACATAGCTGTAGAAGCTTTAGAAACACAATTCAATCCCGAACATTTCTTTGCAGGATTAGAACCAATTTTTGCCGGAGAAAGCTCTACCCCCCCCAGCCCCCCCTTGTTAAGGAGGGGAGAAGAAAGTACCATGCAACAATGGCAAAAGTGCAGCAAAGGGATTATTATTGCAGGCGTTGCACAGCCTCAATTTGCAGAAAAATACTGTAGTGCGATCGCCCAAATTTCCAAATCCTTAAACTGGCCAGTTTTAGCAGAAGGACTATCCCCAGTCAGAAACTACGCCAAACTAAACCCCCATTTAATTTCCACCTACGATTTAATCCTGCGAAACCGCCAACTAGCAGATAAATTAACCCCAGAAATCGCCATTCAAATCGGAGACTTACCCACAAGCAAAGAACTGCGAAACTGGCTAGAAAAAACCCAACCCAAACGCTACATAATCGACCCCAGCCACCACAACTTCGATCCCCTACACGGCAAAACAATTCACCTGCGAACCTCCGTAGAAAATCTCGCAACTAATCTCGCAACTATATTAACTCAAGTCCCCCCCCTGCTTAAGGAGGAGTCCTCTCAAGTCCCCCCCCTTAGCAAGGGGGGGTTAGGGGGGGATCGAGCCCCTGCTACCACTAATATCCCCCCTCAAATCCCCCCCCTAAACAAGGGGGGGTTAGGGGCCGGGCTGTTTCATTCTCCCGAAAAACATGAATTTTGTAGGGGTAGTGCCCCCGTGCCTACCCCCGATCTAGAGGATTCGATCGGCCCCTCAGACCAAGAGGGCCGGCACGGGGGCACGGCCCCTACAGAGAATGAAACAGCCCTGGGGTTAGGGGGGGAGCGAGCCCCTGCTACCACTAATATCCCCCCTCAAATCCCCCCCCTAAACAAGGGCGAATCAACTCAAATCCCCCCCCTTAGCAAGAGCGAGTCAACTCTTGTCCCCCCCCTTAGCAAGGGGGGGTTAGGGGGGGTTCAAACCTCTCCATCAAACGAATACCTCCAACTTTGGCGCAACACCGAAATCCAAGTCAGACAAACAATAGACCACAAAATATCAGCAATTAACAACATAATAGAACCCAAAGTTTCCTGGCTGCTTTCCCAAATTTTGCCGCCCGCAACACCGATATTTATTGCCAACAGTATGCCAGTCAGAGATGTAGAGTTTTTCTGGAAGCCGAACAACTTAGAAATAAAACCGTTTTTCAATCGCGGCGCTAACGGTATAGACGGCACATTATCAACAGCTTTGGGAGTTGCCCACCGCAATCAAAGCAGCATCATGCTAACAGGCGATTTAACACTTTTGCACGATACAAACGGTTTTTTAATTAAAAACAAATTTGTGGGTCATCTGACAATCATATTAATTAATAACAACGGCGGCGGAATTTTTGAAATGTTGCCGGTTGCCAAGTTTGACCCGCCCTTTGAAGAGTTTTTTGCCACGCCGCAGCATATAAATTTTGCTCAGTTGTGTGCAACTTACGGC
This sequence comes from Microcoleus sp. B4-C1, assembly GCF_036705285.1. Lineage (NCBI taxonomy): Bacteria > Bacillati > Cyanobacteriota > Cyanophyceae > Oscillatoriales > Microcoleaceae > Microcoleus > Microcoleus sp. B4-C1. Next base: position 87,242 of record NZ_JAUBUC010000004.1, read on the forward strand.
GTGGAACACGAGATAATAGACGATTGGGAACAGTTCAAACAAAAATTAAGTTTTTTGCCAAATAGCGGGATTCGCGTCTTAGAATTGCAAACAGACAGGCGATCGGATGCTAAATGGCGGCAAGACAATCTAAGTAGATTTGCCAAAGATTTGTAGTCAGGAGTTTTGTCAATAAGCCTTTCGCGGGCGGGCTTTCCGGCCCAACCCACAAGCAGACAATTCACTCTTTGTGGAACAGGCATCTTGCCTGTTCCGGGAAATGCTGCAATATCTCAGTTTAAACTGCTGGTTGAGCTAGCAGCGAATCTAACTCTCCATCTGCATCAAGTTTGTGAATGTCATCGCAGCCGCCTACGTGTTGCTTATTAATGAAAATTTGGGGCACGCTGCGGCGTCCGTTAGCGCGATCGGCCATTGCCTTTCTAGCCGCTTCGTCGCCATCAATTTTGTATTCCGTGAAATTTACGCCTTTCCACCACAGCAAAGTTTTGGCGCGGATGCAGTAGGGACAGGTTTGCCAAGTATAGATTTCTACATTGGCTTTGATGCGATCGGGCTTGCGGCCCAAGATGGGATTGAGAAAATCAAGCATTTTTAGTACGGGGGTAAGAGTGGAACTCATTTAGAAATCATACCCAATGTATAAATTCCGCTGGTATGGGCGCATCTGCCAGAGGTGGGTTTTAAGCTGTCGGGCGATCGCATTGTGACCCAAGTCACAACTTTACTCTACTCGGATCACTTGCTTTCACCCCTGACAATCACCTTCGCGGCCTCATTAATATCACCGATCTTTTGAGGAAACCAGAAGATGATAAATATATCGAATTCAACCGCACTGCCATGCACCCCGTACAACTCCTCCCCGGCGCTATCTCTGAAATCCTCGCTTCTGTAACCGATACAGGCGTTTTGACTCTGGCGGATCGCTACGGTTTGATGGCCGCCACCTTCGACGACTCTCTGAATGACGAAGACAGAGGCTGTGTCAACCGCTTGCTGCGGGCTGTGCTCAGAGGCCGAGTGAAAGTAGTCAACGAACTTTCAGCAGCATTCTAATCGGGATTTGAAGTTTTGTTCTGAAGGCAAGGTGAGTCAGCGGTAGATAAAAATAGTGGAAACTCAGGCAGGAGTGGAAGCAGCGGTAATTTGAATTCGATTTAAAAGTTTTCTCCTCTAACTCAACAACGGTTTTTTTGTCAAAGCAGCCTTTACCGGCTGCTTTTTTTTGATCTAATCGCGGATTTCGAGGTTGTACTGGCGGCAGAGGTCGATCAGTTCTTGTTGGAAGCGATCGCGCACATTCTGGGGCGAGACAATCACGCAGTCTTTGCCGTAACGTAATACCTCCCGAATCAGCCAAAAGGGATTAGAGACGCGCCGCACAACTTGTCGCACCTTGGTTTTTCCCTCTCCTAAGACTTCATCCTGAATATCCTTGTCCACTCTGCGTTCATAGGCTTTGATCAGTCCGCCCCGAAAGTGTAAGTACACTACCAGATAATCTAAGCCTTCGCACCGCCAGTGTCCACTTATAGGGACGATCGCTTTGATGTTGTCGAAGCGCAGACAGCGGTTGTGGATGAGTTCGGCAAAGTCGGGATTTTTGATGTCATCAGTCTCTTCGCACCAGATGTTGAGGTAAAAGCGTTTTTCTTCAAAAGACACCTCGGCGTATCGCACGGTGTACTCTAAGTCCTCTCCTTGGTTATTGCGGTAGAGGAGGTGAAATGGCTGTTGAGCCTTCCGGAGCTGATCCACGCGGGGACGCCATCCCTCGCTGGGTTGACTAACCAGTTGCAGAATTGATTGACGCAGCGGAGCATCAAGGTTGCCCCGATCTAACATTAATGCTGCCAGGACTTCTGCGTCTCGAAGATGGCCTGAATCAACAAGGAGTTTAGCAGCTTGCCGTAAGGCTTCGACTTCGGTGGAGTTGAGGGTGAAGGGTTCACCAACTTCTAACTTGTGCTGGGCGATCGCGACCAATAACCCAGATACACTGGGACTTTTGCCCCATTTGATACCGAGGCGAAGGGCGATCGCCTCTAGCTGTTCCTTGGTTCCGGCAGGAATTGACAGTGTAATTGTATCTTTTTTGCGGGACATCAAATTAAATGTACTTACATACTTGACAGATTGGGTTTTAAATGTAAATATAATCTTAGTGCAATTACAAATCTCATAGATAACAAATGTTGCTGTGCAAATTCTAGAGCCAACAAAAAAGCCAGAGGCTAGCTCCGGCTTTCAAGCCCTAATAGGTATTTGTGTGAAAGACAAGGTTATTGTCTCGATCGCGGTACTCTTTCAATTCCTGAAAGGCATTTGTGTATCTATCTTAGCGTGAAAGCGATCGATTGGTTCAAAAAAATTACTTTATCGCTGTACTAACCCAAAATACATGGTAGAGTAAAAAGCAAGCCAGACATAAAGCCAGCTCGCCCGTGTTTAAATTACTTAACTCTTAGAATAGAGCATGGCTGGTCTGGTTGTAAACCTACGCAAATACAACCATGACAGATAATCTTCCGAATCAAATGCTTCGGCTGATGTCCGATGGGCAATGGCATAGCGCCCATGAGCTAATCGAGAGCGTTAGCCATCGGTTTTCAGCAACCATGCACATTCTGCGAAAGCAAGGCTATCAGTTTGAGAAACGTCGCCTGAGCGGACAACAGCACGAATACCGACTATTGCTGAACGTCAATAATAGGATGTAATGCTATTTTGTCAGGGGGTTTGAAGGAATTTTTCTCTTTCTACCCCTCTAAAGATAGAGTGCTAGAGACAAACTATTCTGACAACAGAAAATTGGCTGTCCTAGTCGTCAAATTTGTTTACCCTACAAAAGTTAACCATGCTCCAAATTTCCCCAACACTGACTGAACTTCAGGAAATTGCTTCACAACTTCCCGAACAAATTCCTTACCTCAAAATGCTAATCCTCTTTGGTTCTCGTGCCAGAGGTGATACTCACCCAAAAAGTGATTGGGATTTTGCCGCACTTTACGATGAAAAGCTTAGGGAAGAATATTGCCAAGACCGGGGATTTTCTTGGTTTGAAGTTCAAGGAATTTTGGGTCAACTTTTTAGAATAAATAGTGACGATATTGATGTGGTGGAATTACATCGCTGTTCGTCGCTAATTGCTCATTTTGTAGCGCGAGATGGAATTTTACTGTACGAAACAGAATTAGGTAAATTTGAAGCTTTTAAACAACAATGTTTCATGACTGATGCAGAATTAGAAGTGCTGCGTCAGAATCTGCGACAAAAAATCGAGGTTGCGTTGCAAAGGAGGGGAGTATGAAGGAGATTGAGCCTGCCATCGTCCTAGCTAAGCTGGATTTTATGACAGACTATCTAGAGAGTTTAAGTTCTTTTGAGTCAATTTCTTTAGAAGAATATCTCACAAATCGAGGAAACCAGTTAATTGTAGAACGATTGTTGCAACTAATTATTCAAGTTGCACTTGATGTCAATAGATATTTGCTCAAGCGCTTAGAAGTCCAGCAACCGAATAGCAACTTTGATGTTTTTATAGAAGTTAGCAACTGTGGCATTATAACAACGGAGTTAGCTAAAATCCTATCTCAATCCGGTGTTTTGCGTAACCGTCTGGTACATTTGTCTGACGAAATCGATCCTGTCAAAGTGCATCAAGCCATCGATCTTGTATTGCATAAATACCCGATTTATCAACGGCAAGTCACTAATTATCTAGATTCTCTTAGAGAGAATAATAGCTAAATAGTAATTAATCTAAAAAATGATGAACTTATGAGGGCGAATTATGTCACTAAAAAGTCTGCTTTTTGACGAAGAGCCTCAAACTTTAGACCACCGCTACTTTAGGGAAGTTCGTCCCAAACTTTACCAACTGCATACCAATCACGGACAGTATGGCACTCGCCAAGGACGTACCCTTGCCGAACACCTCGATTCGGCTTGTCAGTTCGTTTTAACAGTTAGCAAAATTGCCGGAGTTCCCGATGACAAACGCGCTTGTATTCTGGCCGCGACTGCCGTTCACGATTTGAATAAGCTGGCAGACGACGGACGCAATGTTAAGACGTTGGCACGCGATCGCCCTTTTTTGCTACAACAACTCGATCGCGCTTGTGTTGCCCAATTCGCCCAAACCGACGAACAACTCGAACTCGTCCGCCGCCTGATAGAACGCCATTCCGGCCACAGCGCCAGCGATGGAATACGTTTTTTGCCTGAAGACCCCAATATTAAACGTTGGGCCGCGATGTTGATTGGGGGCGACTTATTTGACTTAGGAATTGAGGAAAATCAGCGCATTCGCAAAGTTGAAACCGAGTTAACCGTTGCATTGCAGCGTGACAGTAAGTTGTTTCATGTCACTCTTTCCGAAGACCGAGGTTATTTAACTTCGCTGTTGCTGTCAGCTTGTGAAGAGGTTTTGCACGATCGCAATTTGCATACTCTCGCGATCGATCCCAACGGTCAAATTTTTGTCGGATCAGCCTTTCCCGACGGCGATTTAAGCCCAATCATTGCTAAAAAATGGCAAAAAAAGATCGATCGCGTCTTTAGCAGCAACGTCGAACAACTCGTGAACGCCACCAAAGACGGCATCAAAATCGACCCGCAAGCCATCCAACAAAACCCCGATGCAACTTTAGACGAAGTAGATAAGTTACTGCTAAAAAAAGCCAGCGGTTACAAAGTCGAAAAAGTCGCCAAGGATATTGAAAAATATGGCGGAGATGCTGGAGAAAATGCCGTTACCGCAGCCGCTGCTGTCGGCTTGCATCCAGTTTCAACTGCCGATGAATTTGCCATTTCTGAAGGGCTAAAAACCGCTTACCTCAGCTATCGGGCCGCCGAACTCAGCCCCAAGGATGTTTGGGACCGAATTGCGACACAAGTCGGATTATCCCCAGAACAGCGATCGGCATTGGAACCGTTTAACGCCCAGTACGGACGCTGTTTGTTTGCGGCTAAATCCATCGAGGGCGATCGCGAACAGAAGTTAGAAAAGGTATTTGCCACCTTAGAAGACTCATTTCAACTGCGCGGCAAAGCCGAAGAGATAGACGTATCTGAAGAATTAGTAAATGCCGTTCGGCAACTGCTCAACTTTTCTACACCTACGAACTGGCAAGGCTTTAACGAACTCACAGCCTACATTGAAGCCAACCCGCGCCAGCGCTGTTCCTTGGGGACGACATCGCTACAAATCGGCGAATTGAGTTCCCCAAAAATGCCACCGGGAACCAAAGTCCAAGCTTTTTCCAATCGTCTTCCCGGCGGCATGATTGCTGAACCCAAACGGCGGGCAGATAACTTATCGGCATTGGGTTATCAGTTGATGGCGGTTGGTGCAAATTTCCCGAACTCTGTCAAACAAGACCCGCTATATCTTCACTTTGCCCTGCCAAAAGGATCGAGTATTGAACTCAGAACAATTTGGCAAAATTTTCTGAAAAATACCGCAGCCCACAATGAAGATGGGACAGTAACAGTTGACGAAATTAAACTTTACCGCGAAAACGAGATGGTTTTTCAATCCAACAAAATGGTTGGGTTTGCACTGCCAAAACGTCCTGAATTTATCAACTCAACTGTAACGATTCCCGTACTGTGGGGAGAAGTTAATAACTCCGTCGCGTTGCTGAAATCTCTCAGGTTGGCATTGGAAATGAGTTTGGCATTTGAGTTTGGATTTCCCTTTGTTTTGGGTGCAAATCTGGAAGTCGAACCAACTTGGGATTTTTTCGGAAAAGTTGAGGGAATTCCGTCATCTTTGCAGCCACTATTAGGCAGCGGCCAGTATCGGCGAAACGGTCATTTATCCAAGGAAGAACGGCGCACGACTGTCACGGCAGAGCAAGTTTTAGAACGGCTGCGCTGTATCGGAAAGCTAGCTATTTCGGTGGCAAGTATTCAGAAAAAAGATGACTGTTTGTATGACTTGGCGCGGGCGGCAACTCGTCCGTTAAGTTTCTATTATGTCCTGCTGCGCTGGCTGCTGCGGGAACAAGATGACCCCAATTTGGAGGCAATTTGGTCTCGGATAAAAGAACCTTTGAATACTTTACTGAGGAGTCTCATGTCAGAAGAACACGAACTAATTAAACAGTACATCATGGAATCTGCAAAAATGGCAGTCCAATATAATTTGCGGGGAAGTTCGCATAAACGTACTGCCAAAACAGAACCCTTTACTGCTTTCTTGCAAGCTGTGAGATCTCGAAAAGCTCATATGTCTTGGGATGTTCTATTTGCTGCACTCACACAAGAGTATCGCGTCCGCTTAGCAAGAATTCTTAGACAGTCACAAATTAGTGACGAGCGAGCAGAGAAAGTCAAGCAATACTATCAAATTTTGAGAAAGCTTTTTCAAGAAGTTTATCATGAACGGGCTGATCGCTTATTGATAGATCGCAAAACTCTTGAAGCAGCTTACTTATTCTTTTTTGAAGAAGCAAGACAAGAATTAAAGCTCTCACATGAAACTGAATCTGCAACCACATCTGTAAACAATTAGGAGAATTCAAAATGTCGATCGCAAAATTGCAACTATTCCTCGCCCCGAACTACGAAAACTTCCCCAAAGGCCGCACAATTGGGATTGTTGTCCTTCGTACCACGCAATCGGAAACCATTTTTCGGACAGAGGGAACGGGCGAACCGATGTGTAGTGAATACGTGCAAGCTGGCATTGAAGATACCGAATCAATTCCTCGGTTGGTGATGACAAAACGCAAACAAGTTGCACCAGAAAGGCGGAAAGGACGAGAGTTTTTGCGATCGCACAATCTTCTCTATACTGCAAAAAACGATGCAATTTGTGCTCTCAATACCAATGCGCCTTGTGAAATGTGCGTTGATTGCTTCCTCTACGGCTTCGCAGCGGGGGGAGAAGGGGCGCAAAAAAGTCGGGTGTGGACAGAGGATGCGTTTAGCGTGTTGCATTCGACGGAACTAATTGCCGATCGCACCATCAATGCTATCTTTGAAACCGGAACGATGCGCGATGAAAAAGGTAATGCTTCGACGGCCCTCAACACCAGCGAATACATCAAGCCTGGGGTTCACTTCCTCGATATTGTCACCCTCAAAGATGTCACCGCTGACGAACTGCGCTACACCATCGGCAACATTTTATTAACCACTCGTTACGGTGCCGTTTCCAGCCGCGTCGGACGCATGGACAATCAAATTCTCGGTGTATTTGGCGGCATTGCCGAACTGCCGAGTTCCCTAGAATTGGTACAAGGAATTTATGACAAGCTGAAAGCCAAAAATACCGCCCTAGAACATCCTTTAAAAACCGCATCTTTAGTAGATGCAACTCAGGAAATAATCGGCACTTGGACAAATAAACGAGGTATTTCGATGCAGCTTTCCCCAACAGAATGTGACGCGCTGATTGCCGATGTCGATCGCCATTGGTCACTACCGGAACAAGAAACCTTCCTCAAACGCTTGGATGAATCCTATGCACCTTGGCGGAAGGTGAAGAGTGAAGGAGGCGGGAAGAAAGGAAAAGGTAAAAAATCGGAAGAATAGCGATTGTAGGGAAGGGGAAAGCCTTTCGCCCTTCCTGCAATTACGAAACAGGAGAAAACTCTACATCTTCATACAAATCCTCGATTGCACAAGAAAAGTCAATACTAGCTAGATGAATTGTATCTCCTGCTATATGCGGATAGAGCATCCACTGTCCGAACTCGTTGCGGCGAAAAACATCGACTTGGATGCGAGTTTGACTGATGAGGAGATATTCTTGCAGGGTTTCTAAATTGCGGTAATCTGCAAATTTGTCCCCGCGATCGAAAGCTTCTGTTGTCTCAGATAAAACTTCCACAATCAAACAGGGATAGCGCAAGAAATTGCTAAACTCTCTGTCCCGACGATCGCAAGTAACCGCAATATCTGGATAGTAATAGGTGTTAATCGTCTCAATCCGAACTTTGGTATCGGAAATATATGGAAGACAACCTCGTCCGCGCAGATGATTTCTCAGCAACACATACAGATTTCCAGTAATTAGCACATGAGTATTACTTGCCCCTGCCATTGCGTATATATCGCCCTGCCTGTATTCATGTTTAACCGAATTGGTTTCCTCTAATTGCAGATACTCTTCGGGAGAAAGATAGCCTGAATTTTGACTTGCAATCATATTCTTAATCCATCCTTATTAATTTATGACTCAAAACCCATCCAACTCCATTTTGACACATTCCACGGCACGCTTAATCGAACTCTGGTGCGCCGAACCGGTGTTTTTTGCCTCGCGGGAATTGTCTGATACTTATTATACCGAAGGGGCGATCGGCAATTATGCACTAGCCTATGCTTTAGGTTGGGCGCGATCGCCCTATCGCCTCACCGGCCAAGACACCAGCAGACCTCGGTATATAGAAGATTTAACGCCCCTTTCCGGTAATAGCTACATCCTCCCCGCATGGCCGGCTGGCGGCACTTTATCCTTCCGATTTGAGCGGTTTAACGCCCTTTCTGACTCCTATTGGTATGCGATGACAAATAACCGAGTAGCAACGGCGCGGGAAGATTTACCCCTCAGTAGAACGGGAAAAAAACCCAGTACCTATCGCCCTAGCAACTTCCCCCAAACCGGGCGATTGCGAGTAATTGAACGGGGAAATCGGTTTCAGACATTAGTATTTGGCGATCGCGAATTACCCGAATACATCCGCGTCGGCAAATTCACCAGCAAAGTCCGCGTTGAAATCGTTAAAAAATTCGATGTGGTGCAACTTCCTAGAGGCGATTATCGCTGCAATACCTATCTCAGCGCCGCTGATTTGCCTGCAAATATCGAACTTCTTGCTTTCGACTTAATTTCGATGCCACCCGCATCGTTATTGAAAAATCTTTCGTTTCGCGGTGAGGCGCTACAAGTCGGCGATTTCATTTTCCCAGCTAACCTTGAATTTTGTGGTGGAAACAACAATGGATCATCTGAAAATTAAACTCGAACCGGCCAGCATTTCTGCTTGTGATAAGTTGCCTAAACAACTGGAATTTTTGGGACAAGCCTTGCAGCATCAAGTCGATGTTTATGAAGCGTCTGAAAATAATGATATCATTCTCGACCTCGCACCGACTGGAACGGGAAAAACCAAAGCCGGATTGAGCGTTTTGCTGCACAATTCTCAGCGCAATGCTATCTATATCGCCCCGACAAATGCCTTAATTGACCAGCAAACGGAAGCCGCCGAAAAATTTGTTCGGGATGCGGGTTTACCTCATCTCGTAAAAGCTGCTTCTGCTAGACAAGTCAATTCCTGGCCCGACGATCGCGTTGGGAAACGTTCGGGCGAGAAAATCTATAATGTTTTGCGCGAACCTGCAACTATTTTTCCCGAATGCGGTGGCGGTAGACCTATTTTGCTGGTGACCAACCCGGATATTTTCTACTACGCTGCATTTTTTCAATACAATCCACTGGATCGCGGCAATATCGCTAGTGAATTTTACAGCAGTTTCTCGACTGTAATTTTCGATGAATTTCATCTTTACGATGCCAAACAATTAGTTAGCTTGTTTTTCTATCTCGCTTTATCGAAAGAGTTTGGCTACTTTCAGCACAAGCGAAAAATTGTTCTGTTGACGGCAACGCCAGAACCGGCTTGCGAAGAAGCCTTAAATGTCTTAGGAAAAAATGGGGTAAAAATTGCTCGAATCGATGGCAAAAGTCAAATTAGTTATCTACGTCCTTCTCAAACTGAAGTCAACCTAGAAATTCGCAAGCAGGTTGATAAAGAAACTACGATCGCAGAAATTGTGCAAGAAGTTCTGCGGCGACTCAGAGAAAATCCCGACCAAAATGGGGCAGTAATTCTTGATGCCAAAGATACCCTAGGGCGCATTTCTGACCAATTGCGCGATCGCGGATTTGCCGATTTCTGCGGGCGGATTACGGGGGATACACCCAAGGAAGAACGCCCGCTGGCCGCCCAAAAACAAGTGATTCTAGCTACGAGTACCGTCGATGTGGGCTTCAACTTTGATCGGGAGAAAGAAACACCCCGGCAAAATCTCGATTGGTTGATTTTTTCCACGCGCGATCGCTTTTCATTCTGGCAGCGCATCGGGCGTGTCGGAAGGGTTTTAGGGAGAACGCAAACCGAAATTCCTTCTGAGGCGATCGCCTATTTGCCCGATCGCGCTTGGGAACAAGGTATCGAACAACTTGACTGTAGCGGTGGACGCAAAACCCTGACAGAAATGTTAGAAAGTCTAGAGTGCATGAAGCGTCCCTTTCTCGATATTTACTGGCGTTCCGAAGCCTTTCTAGAAATTGCTCGACCTCTACTAGAACTTGAAGATAGCCTACACAATTTAGAGCAAGAAAGTTGTGTTCACGAACTCTATTATACGCTTCAAAAATTGCTAGGTGGTTCTCGCCGTTGGGACGACTATAAATACCGAATGACTTTAATTCGGACGGCAGAGAAACTTGCCTTAGCCCCACTGAAACCTCGACGCAAAAATGAGTGGTCTTTTGTTAAAGTTCTGTTTAAACAGCCTCCTTTTTTGAGAAAGCAGTTTATAGAAAAGTTTCTGGAGTGTCAACATCCAGATATTCTCAATCGTAAAGAACTTACGATGGATGAGATAGAGAAAGACTTTCGTCAATATGAGAATTCAGCCGCCAAACTTAAAGAGTTTGCGATTTTCTGGAAAACGGTTTGGTCTCCCCTTTTCCAATTTCGACAAAATTTATTTGAAAATGTCAAAATTTACGACCCCCATAATTTTTTACTCGATGAAGTCGGCGAAACCAATCTCGACCCCATTCACCTGCTGAGATTTTTTGAATTTGCCTCAGATGAAAATGGGATTGTACTTACCCATCGCGCCACCGAAACTTACGGACTAAAATTTGCATTGCAAGTTGCAGATTTAGAAGATTTTGCAAACAACTATCTTTGCAAACTGTATGCTTTTAAAAATTGTACGATCGAACGGACGATCGACAACTGCGTGCGTCCAACAGCGCTAATTTCCCAGCTTACACCGCCCTTAATGCCCGGTGTGATTGTCCGAGAACATCGCAAAAATCGCTGGGCAATTCTCAAACTCAGAAAACAAGGAATCGAATGCTATCCGATTATGGTCAAAGATAGCTTTGCTAACGAACAAGAATATACATTCTTTCCGAGTTTATCCGGCATTTTGGCGATCGCCTCCGCTGGCATCACCTTAAAATGTCCTGACAATCAAGAATTCTGGGTAGTTTAAATTATGCCGCACAGCCTAGTCCTCAACATCCTCCCCCTGGCCCCAATTCCCCCCGGATACCTCACCGGAAGACACCTGCACGCCCTGTTCCTCACCCTCGTGAGCTCCGTTGACAAAAAACTCGGCGATCGCCTCCACGATGCCACCGCCCAAAAATCCTTCACCCTCAGCCCTTTGCAAACTAAAAAATGCCCATTCAAAAAACACCATTTCCTGCAATGGGAACACACAGAACCGATTCCAGAACATACCCTCTGTTGGTGGCGGATTACTCTGCTTGATGACACTCTATTCGGCAAATTAACTAATCTTTGGCTGAATCTCAATCCCTCGAAGCCGTGGCATCTCGGACCCGCCGATTTGATGATTACTAAGATTCTCGGAACGCCCCAAGTAGATCAGCCTTGGGCTAATGCTTGCGATTACTCTCAATTGTACGATCGCGCTTCCGAAACTAATCGCTTAATTGCCTTCAGTTTTGCAACTCCTACTACCTTTCGACAGGGAAAATTTGATTCAGTGATTCCTACTAGAGACTGCGTTTTTAACAGTCTCCTCAGTCGGTGGAATAAGTACAGCCCGATCGCAATTCCCGATCAGTCATTCGATGCACTTTTTTCGACATTTGTCAACATCAAAAGTGAAAGATTGACTAACTATCAAAGCGATTTTGTCGGCATGGTTGGGGAGGTTAGTTATCGGATTTTGGGAGATGTCGAGCCTTTAGCGATTAAGCAAATTAATGCTTTGGCTGATTTTGCTGTTTACTGCGGGGTGGGGAGGAAAACTCCGATGGGGATGGGAATGACTCGGCGGATTGTTGTTAAAAAAGTTCTTGATAACTGAACGTAAAACCCATAGTCCGCCAGGGGTTGAAACCCCTGCCTCAAAGCTCAAGTCCTCTTAAGAGGACTGGAAGTAGGAATGATTAAATTACTTCTTCAGTTGGTTTCAACCTTGGCGCTTACCGTTACCGAGAAGCTCAAAATATCATCAATGATTAAATTACTTTCTCAGTCGGTTTCAACCGGTAAGTTCATCTTGGGGCTTAGACGCTCCCGTCAATGATTAAATTACTTCTTCAGTCGGTTTCAACCGACTTTAGCTATGAGACAGGGGTTTCAACCCCTGGCGGACTGGGGCATCACTAATTAATTCTCAATTACTAATCTCCTACAAACCATCAAAAACATGAACGATTTTGATTACATTTCGATCGCAACTCTCAACCAGTATTCTTACTGTCCTCACCGCTGCTGGCGAATGTCTTGTGCGGGAGAATTCACCGATAATCAGTATACCATAGAAGGGACAAGTTTGCACGATCGCGTTCACACGATGGGCGAGATTAACCGGGATGAAACTTGGCAGGTGCGGGCGATTTGGCTGAAATCCGAGCGCTACAAACTGATTGGTAAATCGGATTTGATTGAGTCGGCGGAGGGTGAGATTTATCCGGTGGAATACAAGCGCGGCCGGAAGGGGGAATGGGATAACGACGAGTTGCAAGTTTGCGCCCAAGCGCTTTGTTTAGAGGAGATGACGGGGAAAAATATTGCCACTGGATATGTGTATTACGCGCAGTCGCATCAGCGGCAATTAGTCGAGATTTCTGAGGGTTTAAGACAGGAAGCGATCGCAACTATTTCTGCTATAACGGCTCTTTTTACCCAAGGGATTATCCCCCAGCCTGTTTACAAACCCCGGTGCAAAGGATGCAGCCTTTATTCGCAATGTTTGCCGCAAGCTACTGAGAAGGTAAGCCGGTATCAGGAAGTTAGTTAATTTATTCACAGGAGAGTTCAAAATGGGGACTGTTTATATTACTCAAGATGATGCGTTTATTGGCAAAACTGACGAACGCCTCACTGTCAAAGCGGAGAAAAAAAATCTTTTGGATGTGCCGTTAATTAAAGTTGATGGTGTGGTTGTTTTTGGACGTGCTACCGTCTCGCCTGCTGTGGTTTTTGAACTGCTCAGCCGTCACATTCCTTTGACTTTTCTCACGGGAACGGGGCGATATTTAGGCAGGCTGGAGCCTGAAGTTACTAAGAACATTTTTGTGCGATCTGCTCAGTGGAAAGCAGCAGGGGAATCCGAGATGGCTATACATTTAGTTAGGGGGTTTGTACGCGGGAAGCTAAAAAATTACCGCACTATTTTATTGCGACGAGGACGGGAAGATTCTCAACTGGATTTGCAATCTCATGTTAAGCGGCTGGATGGAGCGATCGCGCCTCTTGACAAAACTAACTCGATCGCTTCTCTCAGAGGTTTGGAAGGGGCTGGCAGTGCGGCTTATTTTGGCTGTTTCAACCAGTTAATTAAATCCTCAAAGTTCCAATTTGAAGCCCGCCGCCGCCGTCCTCCAACCGATCCGGTTAATGCTTTGTTAAGTTTAGGCTATTCGTTGCTGCGACATGACGTTCAAAGTGCTGTAAATATTGTAGGGTTTGACCCTTATTTAGGATACTTGCATTTGGAACGCTACGGCCGCCCTTCTTTGGCTTTGGATCTGATGGAAGAGTTTCGACCTTTGGTTGTGGATACATTGGTATTTTCGGCTGTAAATAAGGGGCAGTTGAGTCCTGATGATTTTATAACTGAACCTTTGAGCGGGGCTGTTTCTTTGACTAAGGATGGGTTGAAAATTTTTCTGCGCCTGTACGAAGAAAAGAAGCAATCTAAATTTAAGCATCCGGTGATGGGTGTTCAGCATACTTACCAAGAAGCTTTTGAAATTCAGGGGAGGCTGTTGGCGAAGTATTTGATGGGGGAAATTGACAAATATCCGCCTTTGGTAATCAGATAAGAGCGATCGCGGAGGTTTATTATGTATTTTGTTGTGAGTTACGATGTTTCCGATGATAAGCGGCGGACTAAGATACACAGCATTCTCAAGTCTTACGGGCAGTGGGTACAGTACAGTATTTTTGAGTGCGAACTGACTCCGACTCAGTATGCTAAGTTGCGATCGCGCTTGAGTAAGCTCCTTAAGTGCGATCGAGATAATATCCGCTTCTATTCTCTGTGCGCTTGCTGTCAGGGTAAGGTGGAACGGATTGGTGGAGATCCTCCGAGGGACAATACGGTATTTTTTGTTTGAGAGACTGGTTTGGAGGGTTTGGAGAGAGGAGTCGCGGGGCTCCTCTTTTGTATTTTGCGACGATGGGTAGGTGTAAAAAAGCGGGCCTGAAAAAAAGTGGCTGGATTCTATGAGGGATAAGGGGTTGAGCCTGTCTGGAGTCAAAATCGATCGTCGCAAACGCTGAAAGGGTTACTGGGAAACGATTTCAGAGATTTTGGGCGGTAGCCCCTTGACAACCCAGAGGCTGAAATGATACTTTTAGTTTAGGTCATCGCAAACGAACCTTGAAAATTAAATAGAGTAAGGCTTCCAGAAACCTGCTATTGCAATCAACCTAAACCCCTACCAGGGATTGAAACGGAACTTTTGGAACTCTGCAAGAAAAAGGCGATCGCTAATTGCAATCAACCTAAACCCCTACCAGGGATTGAAACTGGACTAACGAAAGTCCCGAAGTGTTGGAACTTTTGGAATTGCAATCAACCTAAACCCCTACCAGGGATTGAAACAGCGACGCTCAAGTCAAAGGAGCAATAGCCGCACATTGCAATCAACCTAAACCCCTACCAGGGATTGAAACTCATTATCTGATACAAAATGAACGGTATCACCCATTGCAATCAACCTAAACCCCTACCAGGGATTGAAACTCACAGCATCGCGCTGTTTTTGGGTTAGTTTGTATCCAAATTGCAATCAACCTAAACCCCTACCAGGGATTGAAACATATTTCCCCCCCCCCCCGACATCAGAATATTTTATATTGCAATCAACCTAAACCCCTACCAGGGATTGAAACATCAAAATAAAACATGGGACGTTCCTTTATCATAGAATTGCAATCAACCTAAACCCCTACCAGGGATTGAAACCAGTGAAAGTAGCCAAAACAGCATAAGAAGCACATTGCAATCAACCTAAACCCCTACCAGGGATTGAAACTTGTGACAAGTTTCGCAATAATAATTACCTTCAGATTGCAATCAACCTAAACCCCTACCAGGGATTGAAACGAAATTCAAGATTTAATGTTTGCACAGGCTGCAATTGCAATCAACCTAAACCCCTACCAGGGATTGAAACCCTCTAATTCCTTCATCCTCATCAATGCTTGCACATTGCAATCAACCTAAACCCCTACCAGGGATTGAAACACCGATGTGGCTAGCAAAGCTATCAGGGTAGCGGATGATTGCAATCAACCTAAACCCCTACCAGGGATTGAAACTCACAAAGTTGATGATGAAATAATGGTGCATCCGCATTTCCATGATTGCAATCAACCTAAACCCCTACCAGGGATTGAAACACGCGCTTGAATACACACTCACTCATTCCACACCATTGCAATCAACCTAAACCCCTACCAGGGATTGAAACTATGTATGCTAAGCAAACAAAATGGATGGCAAAGATTGCAATCAACCTAAACCCCTACCAGGGATTGAAACATTGGTACTATAAATGGCCCTTCCAAAGGGTATTATTGCAATCAACCTAAACCCCTACCAGGGATTGAAACACCAGGAAGTCGGGTACGTTGCATAGTTACTTCCAATTGCAATCAACCTAAACCCCTACCAGGGATTGAAACAAGCCCTACTTCTCACCCATCACGGCACTGCCCTCGATTGCAATCAACCTAAACCCCTACCAGGGATTGAAACATTTTCGCAAGAATGTATACTGGGTAAGGGTTTCAGATTGCAATCAACCTAAACCCCTACCAGGGATTGAAACGTAGAACTAGGCTCGCTTGCTTGTTGGTATCCTATAATTGCAATCAACCTAAACCCCTACCAGGGATTGAAACGCGATTATGAGCCGATGATTAATGTCAAAAAAATCAAATTGCAATCAACCTAAACCCCTACCAGGGATTGAAACAATAATCCTGCCTTTGACAAATCGTTTGAGATTATTGCAATCAACCTAAACCCCTACCAGGGATTGAAACACGGTCATCCAACCAATCCATCACCATTAATTCATTGCAATCAACCTAAACCCCTACCAGGGATTGAAACACATTTTAATTAATTTAATAGCAAGCTGTTAACACTAAATTGCAATCAACCTAAACCCCTACCAGGGATTGAAACAAAAATCACGTCAATCGTTTACGCTGGGCCGATCCAATTGCAATCAACCTAAACCCCTACCAGGGATTGAAACTAAAAGTCTAGCAAGTTTTTTCTTACGAATGTGAGATTGCAATCAACCTAAACCCCTACCAGGGATTGAAACCAATTTCAGCACTCATTTATTTATCCTAGTAACATTGCAATCAACCTAAACCCCTACCAGGGATTGAAACAGAGGCAACAACGGAGCTGGCAACTTGTGAGAAATTGCAATCAACCTAAACCCCTACCAGGGATTGAAACACGGCGGTGCTCATTGGAATGGGTAGCGAGTGCTATTGCAATCAACCTAAACCCCTACCAGGGATTGAAACGCTCAAACCTACGGGCATTTAATCAACCGTCCAAAATTGCAATCAACCTAAACCCCTACCAGGGATTGAAACCTTGCTGCCTAGTAGTTAAAATTTTTACCGTTAGATTGCAATCAACCTAAACCCCTACCAGGGATTGAAACCTCTGTAACCCTTGACAGTTACCTGTAAGTTACTTATATTGCAATCAACCTAAACCCCTACCAGGGATTGAAACATTACCACACCATCTAAACCTGGTAACATACCAATTGCAATCAACCTAAACCCCTACCAGGGATTGAAACGGTTTGTGCAAGTACGCGAGATTTATCTATGGCGTGGATTGCAATCAACCTAAACCCCTACCAGGGATTGAAACGCGAAAAGAAGTGAAAGCACTGCCTAAGCAAGTCACATTGCAATCAACCTAAACCCCTACCAGGGATTGAAACGTTGAGGAATCCGGCGATCGAATCTTCCCGAATCTTGATTGCAATCAACCTAAACCCCTACCAGGGATTGAAACCTCTCCCTGGTTTTGCCACATACCGAAAATCGGATTGCAATCAACCTAAACCCCTACCAGGGATTGAAACTACGGCAACTCGCTTACGACTGCTTGCTTACCGATGAAATTGCAATCAACCTAAACCCCTACCAGGGATTGAAACCATCAGTTTCTATCCGCAAGATTAGAGCTGGCAATTGCAATCAACCTAAACCCCTACCAGGGATTGAAACGTAACCCTTGGTAATTTACACCTGCACTGTGCAGCAGTAGCTTAAATTGCAATCAACCTAAACCCCTACCAGGGATTGAAACGCAATTTGAGTAATTGAGGCGGTAAGCGTGTTCAGATTGCAATCAACCTAAACCCCTACCAGGGATTGAAACCACTGGGAGCCGACTGGGGGCATTGCGCTGTGGCTATTGCAATCAACCTAAACCCCTACCAGGGATTGAAACGCGAAAAACAAATTGCAGACTTGCGATCGCAACTCGATTGCAATCAACCTAAACCCCTACCAGGGATTGAAACAATTAGAGAAACAGCACCAACACCAGCAAGCCCAAATTGCAATCAACCTAAACCCCTACCAGGGATTGAAACAAGGAGTTGGCATGAAAAAATCACACATTCGCAAAAATTGCAATCAACCTAAACCCCTACCAGGGATTGAAACCAATGAGCATCCATAATTATCCTTGATGTTGTTGTTATTGCAATCAACCTAAACCCCTACCAGGGATTGAAACATTGCGCCACCCAGACCCCAAGGAGTAATTACATTAATCTATTGCAATCAACCTAAACCCCTACCAGGGATTGAAACTTCCCTCCAAGATTTTCTGAACTGCTTTGACCGTGAATTGCAATCAACCTAAACCCCTACCAGGGATTGAAACCCAATCAATCGCAAACCAGCAGTAGTTTTAAGTTCAAATTGCAATCAACCTAAACCCCTACCAGGGATTGAAACAAGGCAGAGGCTGCTATCACTTATGCAATCACTGCATTGCAATCAACCTAAACCCCTACCAGGGATTGAAACTTAAAGTTTTCTTTTTGATGAATTCATTCAACTCTGGCAGATTGCAATCAACCTAAACCCCTACCAGGGATTGAAACTTAAACTCCGCATTAACTCCATAAAAAGCAGCATTGCAATCAACCTAAACCCCTACCAGGGATTGAAACCACCTACCACCACCTAATCTCAATGACAATTTAATTGCAATCAACCTAAACCCCTACCAGGGATTGAAACTTACCACTGTAGTTAAATCCATCATTGTCGGGTACATTGCAATCAACCTAAACCCCTACCAGGGATTGAAACCAGTCGATGATCGAGGATTTACCTGATTTGCTGGATTGCAATCAACCTAAACCCCTACCAGGGATTGAAACATCAGCATCGGGATAAAAATCAACAGTACGCACTCCTGACATTGCAATCAACCTAAACCCCTACCAGGGATTGAAACACCGCCACTAACCAGCACTTGTTGGATACTTGGAATTGCAATCAACCTAAACCCCTACCAGGGATTGAAACTTTGATAGCCTTGTGAGCACAGGTAACAAATCCTTCAATTGCAATCAACCTAAACCCCTACCAGGGATTGAAACGTCGAACTTGGTATTATCAAATGTGATATTCGAGATAATTGCAATCAACCTAAACCCCTACCAGGGATTGAAACTTGATAATTTGGGGACCGGAATCCTGAGTAGCAAGAATTGCATTGCAATCAACCTAAACCCCTACCAGGGATTGAAACAGCCAATCAATTTTATCCTGGCACTCTTCCATTATAGGATACTCCAAAATTGCAATCAACCTAAACCCCTACCAGGGATTGAAACCTCGCTCAAGAATACATTAAGGATGTCGCTGGGTCATTGCAATCAACCTAAACCCCTACCAGGGATTGAAACAAAATGGGAATTGTATCAGTTGCGGATTGAACAACATTGCAATCAACCTAAACCCCTACCAGGGATTGAAACCTTTTGGTATTAAAACTGGTGCTACGGCCGCAGAATTGCAATCAACCTAAACCCCTACCAGGGATTGAAACAGCAGAGGTTCTAAGTGCTACAAAACACTAACACCAAAATTGCAATCAACCTAAACCCCTACCAGGGATTGAAACGTGGCAAAGAATTAAGTTAATTTATTGCGATTAGCATTGCAATCAACCTAAACCCCTACCAGGGATTGAAACCCATTTATTAGCGATATCGTTCCAATTAAGCGTGAATTGCAATCAACCTAAACCCCTACCAGGGATTGAAACAAGGCAGAGACTGCTATCACTTGCAATCACTTAATTGCAATCAACCTAAACCCCTACCAGGGATTGAAACTTCGGGGCGATCGCCGACCATCCAGCAGTCTGCAATTTCTAAAATTGCAATCAACCTAAACCCCTACCAGGGATTGAAACACTAGCGCCTGCTGTTTTTTTCTTGTCTCCTATATAATTGCAATCAACCTAAACCCCTACCAGGGATTGAAACAAAAATAATTGAGCCATTAGTTCAATTATTAATATTGCAATCAACCTAAACCCCTACCAGGGATTGAAACCAAAGCTCAATGCTGACGGTGAGGAAATTGGAGAGAATTGCAATCAACCTAAACCCCTACCAGGGATTGAAACCGATTGCCACTTAAATCCCTTACGAGATAAAGCAGATTTATTGCAATCAACCTAAACCCCTACCAGGGATTGAAACCGATCGCCAAGCGGACAGCTTATGGCTCACCCGCAATTGCAATCAACCTAAACCCCTACCAGGGATTGAAACTTTGAGTTAGTTTGTATCCAAAAAGACGCGAAACACAAGAATTGCAATCAACCTAAACCCCTACCAGGGATTGAAACTTGAATGTCCTCTGCCGGACGGGCTGGCGGCTATATTGCAATCAACCTAAACCCCTACCAGGGATTGAAACGTTTCCCCAGACATTAAGATGCCGCCAGACTTGGATTGCAATCAACCTAAACCCCTACCAGGGATTGAAACTTATAGCTCTGGCGGTTTTGCCCGAGTAAATATCATTGCAATCAACCTAAACCCCTACCAGGGATTGAAACTTCTGTGCAATCTGTGACGGCTGCTGAGTGTGACTAATTGCAATCAACCTAAACCCCTACCAGGGATTGAAACCTAGAGCAACTTTCAATTTCTCTAAATACTCCAACTCTATTGCAATCAACCTAAACCCCTACCAGGGATTGAAACATGGGGGGTTATTCCCACCTAAAACTGCATCAAATTGCAATCAACCTAAACCCCTACCAGGGATTGAAACTTTGCTGCTGGCTTGGCTCCTTGGGCTGCTCGTACTGATTGCAATCAACCTAAACCCCTACCAGGGATTGAAACCTTTGTAGGGGGTTTCGGTAAAAGTAATCCAGCCAATATTGCAATCAACCTAAACCCCTACCAGGGATTGAAACTGCACGTAACAACCTATTACCCCAGACCACAAAAATTGCAATCAACCTAAACCCCTACCAGGGATTGAAACTTACTCGGCGAACCGAGTACATAGGCAAAAATCGTCGCTAATTGCAATCAACCTAAACCCCTACCAGGGATTGAAACTCAATTTCGCGAATTCTAGGATTTTCAGCGATCGGGCATTGCAATCAACCTAAACCCCTACCAGGGATTGAAACAAAGTTGGATCAATCAAAAACAATTTGTAAATTATTGCAATCAACCTAAACCCCTACCAGGGATTGAAACACAGTGGTATTCCAGAAATTACTTTGTACTTCAAATTGCAATCAACCTAAACCCCTACCAGGGATTGAAACAAATATCGTAAATTGTTTGGGTTTTTCGCTGCGGTTCCATTGCAATCAACCTAAACCCCTACCAGGGATTGAAACATGCCAAGCATTTTTGGCAAGAGGTAGAAAAAAAAATTGCAATCAACCTAAACCCCTACCAGGGATTGAAACTCTCCAAAATTTCCAAAATCAGGATCTGATATTGGATTGCAATCAACCTAAACCCCTACCAGGGATTGAAACTGACGCCCATATCTTGTAGTAGTGAGCAAATTTCGATTGCAATCAACCTAAACCCCTACCAGGGATTGAAACTTCAATTACTAATTGTAAACTTTTACCCTCTTCATTGCAATCAACCTAAACCCCTACCAGGGATTGAAACCAGGCTCCCATGTACTTGCCTCGCTGGCTATTGGATTGCAATCAACCTAAACCCCTACCAGGGATTGAAACTTTGAAAACAGGTAGCCATAAAACACTGACGTTTAGATTGCAATCAACCTAAACCCCTACCAGGGATTGAAACTTCACTGTGTACAAGTGCAGTAGCGGTTACTTTTGCATTGCAATCAACCTAAACCCCTACCAGGGATTGAAACATCGAGATTATCCATCAAAAGAACTTTAACACTGGCGAATTGCAATCAACCTAAACCCCTACCAGGGATTGAAACCAAAAAATAGCCGTAGCTCAAATCGCCTGCAATCAAATTGCAATCAACCTAAACCCCTACCAGGGATTGAAACAATGCGGGTATCTTCGGTGATCATTTTCAACTCCTAATTGCAATCAACCTAAACCCCTACCAGGGATTGAAACGCCGTGCCAGCAGCAAATCGCGCTAGGCATCCATGCGAAATTGCAATCAACCTAAACCCCTACCAGGGATTGAAACTAAACATGATGCGATTAAAACAGGACGTAACAAATTGCAATCAACCTAAACCCCTACCAGGGATTGAAACCGCAATTCACAATTAGGGGTCAAACTTTTCAGCTTATTGCAATCAACCTAAACCCCTACCAGGGATTGAAACCTAAAATCCAGTCAGCAGGGTAGGTCAGTAAGGATGCATTGCAATCAACCTAAACCCCTACCAGGGATTGAAACTATGGGCGATTGTTGTGGGGTAATTCAAAAATCAAATATTGCAATCAACCTAAACCCCTACCAGGGATTGAAACATGAAATACGCGGCCGGATTGTGCCAAAGCCAAATTGCAATCAACCTAAACCCCTACCAGGGATTGAAACCGGACACTTTATCCACTAACTTACGAAGCTCAGATTGCAATCAACCTAAACCCCTACCAGGGATTGAAACAGACACTTTACCCCTTGTTAAGGGGACTCAAGATATTGCAATCAACCTAAACCCCTACCAGGGATTGAAACACAGTCGCAGGAATTATCAACCGTTGGGTAGCCATCTGGATTGCAATCAACCTAAACCCCTACCAGGGATTGAAACAGACTTTACGAATTTTTTACATATCAAAGTACAGATTGCAATCAACCTAAACCCCTACCAGGGATTGAAACACGACACGAGCGCCAGCGGCGAGGGGCTGAACTATTATTGCAATCAACCTAAACCCCTACCAGGGATTGAAACCCACGCTCCCGCAAGCAGGGGACAGAATCACGGCGCAATTGCAATCAACCTAAACCCCTACCAGGGATTGAAACCAGTTCAGAACGCATTTTTTGGATCAACTCTATAGAATTGCAATCAACCTAAACCCCTACCAGGGATTGAAACGCCTGAGACTGACGAATATATCGAGTCGATCGTGTATTGCAATCAACCTAAACCCCTACCAGGGATTGAAACACGGGATTTATGCACTAGAAACTGAGGACAATTTTGAATTGCAATCAACCTAAACCCCTACCAGGGATTGAAACGCAGAAACTCATTAACTATCAGTTTGTTTGGCAGAATTGCAATCAACCTAAACCCCTACCAGGGATTGAAACGTGATACAAATATACACCCCATCAAAATCGCAATAGCTACACCCATTGCAATCAACCTAAACCCCTACCAGGGATTGAAACGTGATACAAATGGCTGAAAGGTATACAGGGCAAATTGCAATCAACCTAAACCCCTACCAGGGATTGAAACGGTGTCAATCCGTAGCCCCTCGTCACCTTTTTTTCCATTGCAATCAACCTAAACCCCTACCAGGGATTGAAACAAAATTCTTGATTACCAGCGGCACATCTTCGGAAGCCGAAAACAACCTAAAACCCTATCAGGGATTGAAACGCATCCACTCTTTTTGGGCGTCGTTGAGTATCATGCCGAAAACAACCTAAAACCCTATCAGGGATTGAAACTGCAGCACCCTTGCGGCTAATCTTTAAATTATAGGCCGAAAACAACCTAAAACCCTATCAGGGATTGAAACAGAAGGTCAAGGCGAACAATTAAAAGCTTTGGTTCGCCGAAAACAACCTAAAACCCTATCAGGGATTGAAACATCATCCAGTCGAGATAATGCTTGGCGAGAGTTGCGCCGAAAACAACCTAAAACCCTATCAGGGATTGAAACGCCTTTGATTTCTCTCTGAACAGCGTCATACCTTTGCCGAAAACAACCTAAAACCCTATCAGGGATTGAAACGGTTTGTGCGAGTACCCGTGATTTGTCGATCGCGTGCCGAAAACAACCTAAAACCCTATCAGGGATTGAAACCAGCTTACAAAGCAATTGATTCTTAAGTTTCTTGCCGAAAACAACCTAAAACCCTATCAGGGATTGAAACACTGCTAGCCCGCCTTGCCAACCCTTCAGCGTTGATGGCCGGAAACAACCTAAAACCCTATCAGGGATTGAAACCATCACTGAAGCCCACACAAACTTTACTCCAGCAGCTTCGCCGGAATCAACCTAAAACCCTATCAGAGATTGAAACTTTCGGAAGTATTCACCAGAGGAGGAGACAGGAAGAAAGAGGGTATTCATCTCCTGACTCCTGACTCCTGACTCCTTCTTCGCCGGAAACAAGTTTACTTCCAACACTTGTCACAGCACAGGCAGTGGTCATAGATAATCTCACATTTGATAAAAGTGGTCGGATTCAGGAATTGATTCAAACAGCACGGTGTAGACTATTATATTTACGCCCATACTCTCCAGAGTTTAACAAAATTGAACAAAGAAGAGTCTTGGCTAAAAAATCAAATTCGCAAACATCTTGATGAGTTTGATTGCTTACATTTTGGCCACCCTTGGATGTCTTGCGCTTTGCATCCTAACACGGGCAGTTGCTATATGTGATTTCCCAGATTATTCAGTTGAGAAAATACCAAAATCATGACCAATCAAACAACTTCTCCACTCCTACTGAGCCCCTTCAAAATCGGAGATTTACCCTTAAAAAACCGGGTAGTCATGGCACCCCTAACGAGATCCAGAGCCGGTGAAGCGCGGATGCCCAACGCCTTGATGACAGAGTATTACACTCAGCGAGCCTCCGCTGGTTTAATCATTACAGAAGCCACAGTAGTTTCTACTCAAGGTAATGGTTGGCTCAATACGCCCGGTATTTATTCAGACGAGCAAGGCGAAGCTTGGAAACAAATTGTGACTGCGGTTCATGCCCACCAAACACCGATTTTCATGCAGCTTTGGCACACCGGGCGGGCTTCCCACAGCAGTTTTCATCAAAACAATCAATTGCCAGTTGCAGCCTCTGCCATCAAAATAAACGGAGAAGGCATTCATACTCCTCTAGGCAAACAACCCTACGAAACTCCCCGTGCTCTAGAAACCCATGAAATCTCCCTGGTTGTAGAAGATTATCGCAAAGCGGCGGAACGAGCAAAAATGGCAGGTTTTGACGGTGTAGAAATTCACGCGGCAAACGGCTATCTCATTGACACATTCCTGCAAACCAAAACCAATCATCGCACTGATTCCTATGGCGGCACAGTTGAAAACCGTTACCGTTTTCTTAAGGAAATTGTAGAGGCGATTATCACAGTATTTCCGGCAAACCGAGTCGGAGTTAGACTTTCTCCCAACGGTAATTTCAATGATATGGGTTCTCCCACTTATCGAGAAGATTTTCTGTATTTCGCAGGGCAGTTAAATGCCTATAATTTAGCTTACCTTCACTTGGTGGACGGTTTGGCTTTTGGTTTTCATGAATTGGGAACGCCGATGATGATAGGAGAGTTTCGCGATGTGTTTGCAGGGCCGCTCGTCGGCAACTGCGGATATACTCAAGAACAAGCTGAAACGGCTCTGAGCAGCCAAGTTGCGGATTTAATAGCTTTTGGTCGAGATTTTATCAGCAATCCTGACTTGGTAGAGCGTTTTACTAATGGTTGGCCGCTCAATCCGCCGGCTGAAATGGGCGTCTGGTATTCTTTTGGGCCTGAAGGTTATATCGATTTCCCTAGATATCAGGAATCGGCCGCTATTTCTTAGTTGAGTTGGTTGGGGCGGGTTTATCAATAAATACCCAGTATGTGCATCATAGATAATGGTGAACTCGCCCCAACGGGATTTATAGTTAATTCACACAAGTAGGAGTGGGAGTAGAAACGATATTTAATTGTCATCGCCGGTTGAGATCGAGAACGTTTCCCCATATCCTAATAACCATAGGGTACTTTAAAACATCCAAGCTGCTAGCTCAGCGTTTGAGTGCCTGAAAATAATCAATAGCGGAAGCGCTTTTAACAAGATGGCACAAAATCACAAATCAACGGTTATCATCACCGGCGCTTCCTCCGGCGTCGGTTTGTACGGCGCGAAAGCTCTCGCAGACAAGGGATGGCACGTAGTCATGGCCTGTCGGGACGTGCGGAAAGCCGGAGACGCCGCCCGCGAGTTGGGCATACCTGAAGGCAGTTTCTCCATCATGGAGATTGACTTGGGCGATTTGGAAAGCGTGCGCCGATTTGCTCGGGCATTTAAGGCAAGCGGCAGGCCTCTGGACGCTTTGGTGTGCAACGCGGCCATTTATATGCCTTTGATTAAGGAACCGCTGCGGAGCCCGGAGGGTTACGAGTTGACGATGACTACCAATCACCTGGGTCATTTCCTGCTGTGCAACCTGATGATGGAAAATATGAAGCCTTCCTATTATTCCGATGCCAGAATCGTGATTTTGGGAACCGTGACTCACAATCCAGACGAGTTGGGCGGGAAGATTCCGCCGCGCCCGGATTTAGGCAAGTTTGAGGGTTTTGAAGCGGGTTTCAAAGACCCGATTTCGATGGTTGATGGCAAGAAGTTTGAACCGGTCAAGGCTTACAAAGATAGCAAAGTTTGCAACGTGCTGACGATGCGGGAATTGCACCGCCGTTTTCATGAATCCACGGGGATTACTTTCACTTCGCTGTATCCGGGATGCGTTGCGGATACGCCGCTGTTCCGCAACCACTATCCTTTGTTTCAGAAGCTGTTCCCGCTGTTTCAGAAGAATATCACCGGCGGTTACGTGTCGCAGGAGTTGGCGGGCGAAAGGCTGGCGATGGTGGTTGCTGATCCAGAATACAAGCAATCTGGGGCTTATTGGAGTTGGGGGAACCGCCAGAAAAAAGATGGTAAGTCTTTTGTACAGAAGGTTTCTCCCCAGGCCCGCGATGATGAAAAAGGCGAGCGGATGTGGGAGTTGAGTGCTAAGTTGGTGGGATTGACTGACGGGGCTCAAATGGGTGCTGCGGCTGGTGCGGGCCACTCTGCATAATTCATAGTTAGAAACCCCCTTGATCACAGGGCGGTTGAAACGGCGTCTACGCACAGGATGTGGGTAGACGCTGACTCAATAATAAAGTCGGATTTGGGATGATGCACCAAAATCAAAGAAACCGGGTTTTTTAGTGGCTCTGCGGGTTGTAACTCACATCTTGCACTATTCTTAAGAACAGGCAAGATGCCTATTCCACAAAAGATGAATTTTATTGTGGAACAGGCATCTTGCCTGTTCATAAAAAGATTATTGAGAATGGTGCAATATCTCAGTTGTAGCGCGTTTCTGGTTTACCCTGGCGTCCAGGACTCTTCTGGTCGCTGCATTACCATGAAAGCGTAGGTTTTGCAACCAAAAAAATTTGGTTTTTTTTACCGTTTACGATCGACTTACAGGATATTTTTTCGGATAATCACCCGATTGAAGCGTAAGTCTTGGGAAATGAACAGCCGTCGATCGACCTTTTGGTTTGTAGCCGTCGCCGAAACTGTGGTCTGGGACGGCTGTTTCCTTTTTTGCTGTTAAGATTGATTTTTACTTGAGGGTGCTGACTTCCTGAAAATATTTTCCCCCACTTAAGCGAGATAATAATTATATCCTATGGCTGGTCCCTCACAAAAACTATTTTTACTCGCTGGAATTTTTGGGTTAGTTTTGTTGGCAAAACCAGCAAAAACATCCGCTAGCACAGTTGAAATTTTGACCTCAAATGTTGAGGATTTGGCAGCAGTTAGCAGCGCAGGCGACACTAATCTTGACAGTCGCGAAGACTTAGCCACGGCTGACGAGAAGACGCATTTACCCGCTGAATCAGAACACTCGGTGGCGGCGGAAACTCCCGACTTACCGCCATCCTCGGCAAATTCAGTCGATGTGACATCTTACACCATTCTCAAGAACAGGCAAGATGCCTGTTCCACAACGAGTGAGTTTGATTGTGGGGTGGGCATCGTGCCCGCCGGTACAAGGCTGATTGACAATGGTGCAACATCTCAGCCCGTTAGCGAAGCCCTCGGAGAGGATCGCACATTCAGCACAAAAACTCCAGAAACCGAGCTTTTTAACTCAGATCAAAAGCTAGAAGAAAATATTGACCGACAAAAAATTGATTTGGGTATCGATCGACCTTTGCAACTAAGCCAACTGCCCAACCCAATTCTGCCCAGAGAGCCGGAATTACCTGCACCAACAGCACCGGAACCTCCCCCGCCATCTCCCCTCCAACCAACCCCGCTAACACCTGTTCCCGGCGATGATAGACCGGGGATTATGGGTACAATTAGGGTCGATCGCTTTGAATTTGAGGGCAACACAGCTTTTAGCGATCGCGAACTCGCAGAAGTTACGCAACAGTTTGCGGGCCGCGAAATCACCTTTGCCGAACTGATCGCAGCCGAAGCAGCCGTTACTCAAAAATATGTAGCCGCCGGATACATCAATTCCGGCGCTGTAATTCCCGCCAACCAAACCTTTCCGAGAGAAGGAGGTGTGGTGAAAATGCGGATTGTAGAAGGCGGATTAGATGAAATTGTGATTACTGGAAACAGGCGCTTAAATTCAAATTACGTGCGATCGCGCCTAGAACGCGCCACCAGACGGCCCCTCAACCGATCTCGGTTGCTGGAAGCCTTGCAAATGCTGCAACTAGACCCCTTAATTGGCAATATTTCCGCCGAATTGCAAGCCGGAAGCCGCCCGGAAAACAGCCGATTAGAAGTGCGCGTCAAAGAAGCAGACAGCTTTAGCGCTGAAGTGTTCGCAGACAACAATCGATCGCCCAGCGTCGGCAGTTTTCGGCGCGGTGTTCGCATCAATCAAGCAAATTTGCTCGGTTTGGGCGACGGATTAGAGGTATCTTATGCTAACACCGACGGCAGCAATGAATTCAACGGCAGCTACACAGTCCCCGTCAACGCGCGCAACGGCACGATTGGGTTGGCTGCGAGTGCTGCTAGCACCAATATCATCGAGGAACCGTTTGATGCTGCTGAAATTGAGGGGAAATCGCGGACTTACGAATTAACTTACCGCCAGCCGATTGTCGAAAAGCCCGATCGCACTTTGGCTTTGGGACTAAGTTTTTCGCGGCAAGAAAGCGATACATTCCTGTCAGGGGAACGATTTGCGCTTTCGGCGGGAGCAAATGAGCGCGGCGAAACGCGGGTTTCGGCTGTGCGGTTTTTTCAAGAATACGTGCAGCGGAGTTCCAGCCAAGTGTTCGCGGCGCGATCGCAGTTTTCCCTCGGCACTAATCTGTTCGGCGCTACTGCGAACGATAGCGGCCCTGACAGCAGTTTTCTGGCGTGGCGCGGACAAGCCCAATACGTGCGGCTGTTAGCGCCAGAAACCTTGCTGATAGTGCGTTCAGACATTCAATTAGCCGATCGCCCGCTGCTTTCCCTCGAACAAATTGGGATCGGTGGCGTTCAAAGCGTGCGCGGATACCGCCAAGATTTGCTGTTAACTGATAGCGGTGCGATCGCGTCTGCTGAAGTGCGAATTCCGGTTTGGCGTGTCCCGGAAGTCGAAGGATTGTTGCAAGTGGCTCCGTTTATCGATTTTGGGCTAGGGTGGAACCAGTCGGAGGAAAAGCCGAATCCTGAGTCGGATAAACTTCTGGGTGCGGGTTTGGGCTTAGTTTGGCAGATGGGCGATCGGTTGAATGTGCGTTTAGACTATGGTATTCCTTTGATAAATGCTCGATCGGGCGATCGAACTTTGCAGGAAAAAGGCCTATACTTTCGGATTAATTACTTTGCTTTCTAGCTAATTCTGTCGGCGATTAAAGTCGTCTAATCGCGACAGTCCTTAACCGAGGACTAAATATAGGTTAGCTAATATCAATTCCGGTTTCATTGGAATGATTAAACCGCAGAGGACACAGAGAACACAGAGTCAGAGAACAGAGAGATAAATAATTGCGATGCTACCGGATTTGATATAATTCCCTGCTCTCCTTCAATCTAAAATCTAAAATCTAAAATCTAGTTAACCAAAGAGGGCTTGTCTTATGGTTCAGACAAAAACTAAACTAACATTTGCAGACTTCCTGCAAAATTACCCAGACGGATCGGGCATCTACGAACTTGTAAAGGGAGAGATTGTCAAAGTGGAAGCAACCAGAGCTCATAAAAATGTGGCACGATTTCTAGTATTTGGCTTTAACGATGAAATCAGGCGCTTGGGACTTGACTATATCGTTGACAAAGATATAGTTTTCAGAACTGTCACAGCTTCAGGACAAGAACAAGGCAGAAATCCTGATGTTGGCGTGGTTAAGGCATCAGTATGGAACAGTAATGTACGTGGCTACGGAGCCCTTACCGAACCTATCCAATTAGCAGTAGAAGTTACCTCAACTAACTGGGAAGACGACTATGTTGATAAGCTAGACGAGTATCAAAGGCTCGGCATTTGTGAGTATTGGATTGTGGACTATTTAGCGATCGCTTCTAGGGCTTATCTAGGAAATCCCAAAATTCCCACAGTTTTCGTTTACTCGTTGGAAAATGGCAGTTATTTAGTTCAAAGTTTTACAGGTAATGAGCGCATTATCTCTAAAACTTTTCCCGAACTAGAAATCACAGTCGAGCAACTTGTACTCAGCAGCCAAATTCAAAACATTTAGAGAAACGAGATGAGATTACCTCGATAAATTTTATCCTGGAAAGAGTGTTTTTATGCCTCCCGTCCATTACTCTTTACTATTTTCACCATTCTCAAGAACAGGCAAGATGCCTGTTCCACAAAGAGTAGATTTTATTGTGGGGAGTAGGGGTTGGGCATTTTGGCCGCCCGTAAGTTATTCCCTACTGTTTGTTTTCTTATTGCTATTTCCCTCGAAAACCTTTGCCCAAATCATTCCCGATAATACCCTGGGCCCGGAAAGTTCGCGCACAGTTCCCGATACTATCAATAACATACCCTCAGATAGAATCACTGGCGGTGCAACTCGCGGCGTTAACCTATTTCACAGCTTGCGCGAATTTAACATCCGTGAAGGGCGGGGAGCTTATTTTGAAAATCCCAGCGGAATTACCAACATCTTCACCCGCGTTACGGGCCCAAACTCTTCAAATATTTTAGGAACTCTGGGAGTTTTAGGCAACGGCAACTTATTTTTAATTAACCCAAAAGGAATTATATTCGGGCCGAATGCGCGGTTAGATTTGCGCGGTTCGTTTATCGGTTTAACGGCTGACAGTATTGTGTTTAATAACGGCTTTGAATTCAGCAGCACAAACCCGCAAACATCCCCGCTGTTAACCGTTAATATTCCCGTTGGTTTAAGATTTAGAGACAATCCCGGTGCAATTGTCAACCAATCGACGGCTTTAGGAAAGGTAAACCTGCCAGCCTCTGCTGTGCCCATCCCGATTAGCGATCGAGTTGGTTTAGCAGTAGAACCAGGTCAAACTTTAGCACTCATTGGCGGCGATATCCAACTTCAAGGCGGCAATTTAACCGCCAGCGGCGGACAAATTTTACTCGGTAGCGCAACGAGTCCCGGTTTAGTTAATTTTGCAATGACAGCGGGGGAAAAGGGAAATTTAACTTTAAATTATGACAATATTCAAAACTTCGGCAATATTCAAATATCCGATGGCTCACTTATCAACACTAGCGGAATCGGTGGTGGCCGAATAGAGTTAAAAGGTGGAAATGTCGCCCTCAGCAATGCGCGACTTTATGGGCTGACACTGGGAAATATTGATGGTAGAGGTATCGATATCAGCGCTCAAAAGTTGCGAGTGGAAAACGGCACGCAATTTTCTACTTTGACTCTAGGAGATGGTGCAGGAGGTAATATCAACTTGCGCGCTGCTGATTCTGTAGAAATGAGCGGGCTGGGAGTTGATGGCTATCAACAAGTTGTAATTAAGTATCTGGTATCGGGAACCGCAGACCCCTTTGACCCCCTATTTGTGCTGTTTAATGCTAGTGCTGGTGCTGGTTCGGGGGGGAATATTACGATCGACACTGGCCGCCTGCTCTTCAACAATGGCGTAGTAGGTAGCGGTATCACTTTTGGCGGTGGAAGGGGCGGCAATTTAATCATTCGCGCCAATACTTTTGAGATGGTAGGTTCTGGAATTAACAACGGGACGGCTAAAGAAAGTACCGGTGCGGGAGGAAGTATTAGTGTTGATGTCAATCGATTAATTATGCGCGACGGTTCTCTTCTAGGTACCACAAGCTACAGCAGTGGCCCGTCGGGGAATATCAACATTAAAGCTGCTGAATCAGTAGAATTGTCTAACACCGGCCCGAGAACTGTTGTGTCAACTGGAATCAGCACGCTGAGTATCGGTTCTAACGGAAGGGCGGGGAATATTAACGTTGATACGAAGCGGTTGACTCTCTCTGATGGTTCTGCTTTTACTTTAGGAACGGGTGTTTTAATTGGCAGGTTTTTGTTTTCTCAGGAGGGCGGGCCTGCGGGAAATTTAACTGTTAGGGCTAGTGAATCAGTAGAAATTTCTGGTATTTCCCAAGTTTTGACCAGCGGAATTCAGAATGCTAGCGCGCTGACTTCTGGAACTTTGAGTTCGAGTCGGGGCGGGGATATTCGGATTGATACGCCCAGCCTGACTGTGCGGGATGGGGGGATAGTTTCTACGAGTTCTTTGGGCTCTGGAGATGTGGGGAATATTACTGTTAATGCCGATCGCATTTCAGTCAGCGGCAGCGGAAATAATGGTTTGTTTGTCAGTACAATTGATGCTTCCGTGGGCAAGATATTTGGTACTAATCCTAATGCTACAGCAAATGCCGGTTCGTTGAATCTGAATGCCGATCGACTAATTGTCAGAGATGGAGCTACAGTCACGGTGCAGGCTACGGGAACCGGACGCGCTGGTAATATCAATATTGTCGCAAATTCGATCGCTCTTGATAACAAAGCGAGTATTGACGGTACGACTGTATCCGGTACTGGAGCAAATATTAACCTGCAAGCGCGAGACATCCAATTGCGCCGCAACAGCCAAATTACCACCGATGCAGGCACTTCTGACGGCGGCAATATCAACATCAACAGCAACATTCTTGTCGCCCTCCCGCAAGAAAACAGCGACATCACAGCCAACGCCCGCACAGCAGGCGGCGGCCGCGTCAATATCAATGTCCCCAATGTTTTCGGCTTTACAGCAGCGAGTCGCGAACAAGTCAGAAACAGATTGGGGATCAGTGACGCCGAATTTGCAGCGTTGCAAGTAAGTCCTACATCTCTGCTTAATAGCAGCGACATCGCCGCGATTTCCCAAAGTGGTGGCCCGGCGTTGCAAGGAGCCGTAACATTTAGTTCTGTTGGAGTTAATCCTGTTCAAGGTTTAGTGGAACTGCAGCAAAATGTGGTCAATCCGGCTGCGTTAATTGCGGCAAATCCCTGCATCCAAGGGGCCGACAACGAGTTTACTGTGACTGGTCGGGGGGGAGTGCCACCGAGTCCTAATGAAGTTCTCAGCAGCGCTCCCTCGCCGTTTCCGTGGGTGGAACCAGCGGTAGGTGAAAGTCAGCAAGTAGAAAGCCAAAGAACAGCCATAGAAATTCGGCCAAGAGAAATTATGCCCGCTCAAGGTTGGGTAATGGACGATCGAGGACAAGTGACGCTGGTAGCCTATAATGCTGGTGGTGTTGCATCTCTTCGCAGTCCGAAACCGACGGGTGTTTGCGTACCTCAATAAGTAATCTTCACGTTTTAGCTAATCCCTCGCTATTTTTATAATATTAAATTAACCACACTTCAAAGATGCAGCGCCAATCTTCCGCCCTATTTTTTGTATTTTTACTGCTGTTTCCTTTCCCCGCCGTCGCTCAATTTGTCCCCGATAATAGCTTGGGAACAGAAAGTTCGCGCACAGTTCCCGACACGATTAATAACTTACCATCGGACAGAATAGAAGGCGGTGCAACTCGCGGAGTAAATTTATTTCATAGTTTCCAAGAATTTAACATCCGTGAAGGGCGGGGAGCATATTTTGCCAGTCCTAACGGGATTGCCAACATCTTCACCCGCGTTACTGGTGGCAACCCTTCTAATATTTTAGGAACTCTGGGAGTTTTGGGAAACAGTAACTTGTTTTTAATTAACCCCAAAGGAATTGTCTTTGGCCCCAATGCTCGGTTAGATTTGCGCGGCTCATTTATTGGATCTACTGGTAGCGGCGTTCTCTTTGATAATGGGTTTGAATTTAGTGCAGCTAATTCTAATGCAGTGCCATTGTTAGCGATTAATATTCCTGTGGGTTTAAGATTTAGAGAAAATCCCGGCACAATTGTTAACTCTTCCCAAGCAATCGGCCCCACACCAACCTTACCGCCCTTGCCCGTAGAAATTCCTGTTTCTAACAAACTTGGTTTAGCAGTAGACCCCGGCCAAACTTTAGCATTAATTGGCGGAGACATTCAAATCCCAGGTGGAATTTTAACAGCTTATACCGGACAAATATTACTGGGAAGTGTGAAAAGTCCAGGTTTAGTGCAATTTGAGCCAACAGCTTTAGGTCTGAATTTAAACTACGGAAATATTCAGAACTTCGGCAATATAGAAATGAACGGTGCATTGATAAATACCAGTGGATTAGGAGGTGGAAAAATTGACATCCGAGGTGGGAATGTCACCGTCAGTAGTTCGGGAATTTATAGCCTAACACTGGGAAATATTGATGGTAGAGGCATTGACATCAATGCTCAAAATTTGGGAGTAGATAGAGGGTCACAAATTTTCACCCCGACAGTGGGAGATGGCAAGGGGAGTGATATCAACCTCCACGCTACTGACTCATTACAAATGAGTGGGCTGGGAATTCAGGGCTATCAGAAGCTTTACAACCAATATTTGACTTCAGGAACAGTCAACCCTTTTGACCCGCAAATTGTTATGAACTCTGGTACCGTTGGCAGGGGAGCCGCCGGAGACATTAACATTCACACTGGACGGCTACTGCTGCGCGATGGAGTGGTTGGCGGTACCGCCACCCTGGGTGCAGGAAATGGCGGAAATCTGAATATCCGCGCCAACACGGTGGAGTTTGTCAGTTCCTTGTTAAACAACGAAACAACAAAGGTAAGTACCGGTCAAGGCGGAAACATCAATCTTGAAGCACAGCGGTTAATCATGCGCGATGGTAGCTATCTCCTCAGCCTCAGCCGTAGTAATAGAGCATCAGGGAATATCGTCATTAAAACGAATGAATCTGTAGAATTGTCGGGAGGAATCCCTGGAACTACAACGCAAACTATAATTGGCACTACCACTGCCAATGGGAATGGGAAAGCCGGAGATATTACGATTGAAACTAAACGATTGACTGTTTCTAATGGAGCCGGAATTGCTTTATCCACGGGTGCGAATATTGGCGAATCCGTGCGCTCTACGAGTGGAGGCCCAGGAGGAAATTTAACTGTGAGAGCTTCAGAGTCAATAGAAGCGATTGGCGTTTCTGGAGTTTTGGGCACTGCGGGTTTCGCACCTAGTGGTTTTTCCACTCAAACTTTTAGCTCTGCTCCAGGTGGAGATATCCACCTCTCGACACCAAAACTGACTTTGCGGGATGGGGGAATAATTACGGCTGCTTCTTTGGGTGCAGCAGATGCGGGAAATATTACAATTGATGCCGAACGCTTAGAAGTACAAGGACTTGGGAATAACGGTCGCTTCAGGAGTAGAATTGAAGCTTCGGCTGGCAGTACATCTATCTTTGTCAATCCTAATGCTACGGCGAATGCCGGTTCGTTAAATTTGAATGTTAATCAATTGATTATCAGAGATGGGGCAACGGTGAATGTTCAGGCTTTGGGAACGGGAAGGGCTGGAAATATTAATGTTATAGCTAACTCAATTGCCTTGGATAATAAAGCTAGTATTGACGGTACAACTGACTCTGGCGGGGGTGGAAATATTAATATCAGGGCGCAAGATGTACAGTTGCGGCGCGGTAGCAGAATTACAACGGATGCAGGTATTTCTGACGGTGGAAATATCAAAATTAATAGCGATATTTTGGTAGCTATACCAAGAGAAAATAGCGATATTACAGCTAACGCTCGCACAGCTAGAGGTGGTCAAGTTACGGTCAATGTACCAAATATCTTTGGCTTTACAAGCCTTAACCGCGACCAAGCTATAAGTAGTTTAGGACTGACTGATGCTGAATTTGCGGCCTTACAAGTAAGTCCTACATCTTTAATTCCTACCAGCGATATTGCGGCGATTTCCCAAAGTAGCGGCCCGGCTTTGCAAGGTACTGTAACATTTAGTTCTTCTGGAGTGAATCCGGCTCAAGGTTTAGTGGAACTGCCACAAAATGTGGTGAATCCGGCTGCTTTAATTGCGGCAAATCCCTGCATCCAAGGAGCCGAGAGCGAGTTTACAGCTACCGGGAAAGGAGGAGTGCCACTCAGTCCTAATGATGTCCTCAGCAGCCCTCTATCGCCGTTGCCTTGGGTGGAACCAGCGGTAGGTGGAAGTCAGCAAGTAGAAAGCCCAAGAGCATCCATAGAAATTCGACCAACAGAAATTATTCCCGCTCAAGGTTGGGTAATAGATGAGCAAGGAAAAGTAACGCTGGTAGCGTATAATTCAAGTAATGGTGCATCTCTTCGCAGTCCGAAACCGACGGGTGTTTGCGTACCTCAATAGGTACTCTTCAGTTTTTAGCTAACCCGTCGGTATTTTCCTAAGAGTAAATTAACAGGAATTAAAAGATGCCCCGCCAATCTTCCGCCCTATTTTTTGCATTTTTACTGCTGTTTCCTATCCCCGCCGTCGCCCAAATCATCCCCGATAGCAGCTTGGGCGCGGAAAGTTCGCGCACAGTTCCCGACACGATTAATAACTTACCATCGGACAGAATAGAAGGCGGTGCAACTCGTGGCGTTAACCTATTTCACAGCTTGCGCGAATTTAACATCCGTGAGGGGCGGGGAGCATATTTTGCCAATCCTAACGGGATTGCGAATATCTTCACCCGCGTTACTGGTGGCAACCCTTCTAATATTTTAGGAACTCTGGGAGTTTTGGGAAACGGCAATTTATTCTTAATTAACCCCAAAGGGATTGTCTTTGGCCCCAATGCTCGGTTAGATTTGCGCGGCTCATTTATCGGTTCTACTGGTAGCGGCGTTCTCTTTGATAATGGCTTTGAATTTAGTGCAGCTAATTCTAATGCAGTGCCATTGTTAGCGATTAATATTCCTGTGGGTTTAAGCTTTAGAGAAAATCCTGGCACAATTGTTAACTCTTCCAGTGTCAGCCAAGTTATTGAAGGCACAACAATCCCCGTAGGTTTAGCAGTTCCTCCCGGTCAAACCTTAGCACTGGTAGGAGGAGATTTAATCTTTAACAATGGTTTTGCCAGCGCTTTTAGTGGCAACATTCAATTAGGAAGTGTGGCAAGTCCGGGTTTTGTAAGCTTCAACATCACGCCCATAGGATTAGGTTTAGATTATACAAATGTTGCCAATTTTGGCAACATTGAATTATCAGGTTTATCGGCGGTGACAGCCAGTGGGCCAGGAGGAGGAGCGATCGCACTCCGGGGAGGAAATGTGATTTTGCGCGATCGATCGAGCCTAGTATCCGATACCTTGGGAAGCATTGACGGCCGGGGCATCAATATCGAAGCAGTGCGCTTTAGCCTTTTAGACCAAGCCTTTGTCGGCTCCAGCACTACCGGAAGCGGAGCCGGAGGCCCGATCAATGTCCGAACCGCCGAGGATGTAGAACTCAAGGGAATAGGATTTGAGAACTTTCGGCGACGGATTCTCGATCCTGGTGCAGCACAAGAGCCGCCAGATGTCGCCTCCCGCGAAAGCAGCATCATTACCGGAACCCTCGGTGCCGGCAGAGCCGGGGATATCGCGATCGACACCAAACGATTAACTATCCGAGACGGAGCGGTAATACTCAACCCTACAGTCGGTACGGGAGACGGCGGGGGTGTGACAATTAGAGCCTCTGAATCGGTAGAAATCAACGCCTCCGGGCTGTTCACCACAACTTTTAACAGCGGAAATGCAGGCAGTATAGCCATCGAAACCGGTCAACTGAGTGTCAGCGACGGAGCCATTATCTCGCCCTCGACTTTTGGTGCCGGGAACAGCGGAAATCTGAGCGTGAGAGCTTCTGACTCGGTAATAGTAGCGAGAGAGCGATCGGATAGCCCCCTGAGTACGGCTCTAGCCGCTAACAGTATTGGCGGCACGGGAAGGGCAGGAAACATTGAAATTAATACTCGCTCCCTGCGCGTAGAAGCAGGGGCTAGCATCACTTCTTCGAGCGGGGTGAGAACTGCAGAGCAGGTGATTCCTGCGGGGGGGCCCGGCGGAAACATCACCGTCAACGCCTCAGACTCGGTGGAAGTGATCGGCACCGCACCGGGCGAAATTCCTTCCCGAAGTCTAATCGCTGCGGGAACGGCTGGGGGCGGCAAAGGCGGTGATGTGACGTTGAATGCCAGACGGTTGATTGTCCGAGACGGAGGAGCTATCGGAGCCTCAACTCTCGGTGCGGGACAAGGGGGAAATGTGACTGTCGCTGCTTCGGAATCGATGGAAATAGCCGGAACTACCAGAGACGGGATCTTTCCCAGCACGATCGGCACAGCTTCGGGAGATTTGCTGTACCAGACTTTGTTGGGGCTGCAACCTCCATCTGGTGCGGCGGGAAGCTTGAGCATTGCGGCGGGCCGATTGAGTGTCCGAGACGGCGCAGCGGTTAGCGTCCAGAGTTATGGAACCGGGCCGGCTGGCAACATCAATGTTGTCGCAGATTCGATCGCCCTCAACAACAAAGGCAGTATTGACGGCACGACTGTATCGGGTATCGGGGCTAATATTAACTTGCGATCGCGCGACATCCAATTGCGCCGGGGGAGCCGCATCACCACCGATGCGGGCGCTGCCGACGGCGGCAATATCAACATTAAAAGCGATATTCTGGTTACTCTTCCCAACGAAAATAGCGATATTACGGCTAATGCGCGATCGGCCCAAGGTGGGCGGGTTAATATTAATGTCCCCAATGTTTTCGGGTTTACATCAGTCACTCGCGAACAGGTTCGAGCGACTTTGGGATTAACAGATGCTCAATTTGCAGCGTTGCAAGTAAGTCCTACTTCTCTAAATCCTACCAGCGATATTGCGGCGATTTCCCAAAGTAGCGGCCCGGCTTTGCAAGGTACTGTAACATTTAGTGCTTCTGGAGTGAATCCGGCTCAAGGTTTAGTGGAACTGCCGCAAAATGTGGTCGATTCGGCTGCGTTAATTGCGGCAAATCCCTGCACGCAAGAGGCCGAGAGCGCATTTACCGTCACTGGGAAAGGAGGAGTGCCACCCAGTCCCAATGATGCCCTCAGCAGCAATTCTAGCCAGTTTAATTGGGTGGAAGAGGCAGGAAGTTCGGCAACGAATGTAGAGGGTTTAACCGATGTAACCGATCGAGGGAAGAAGAAGGAAGAAGGAGAAATCCCCGATCGCGAAGTTGTGCCGGCGCAAGGTTGGGTGGTGAATGCTCAAGGAGAAGTTATGCTTGTTGGATATAATCCGGGTAATGCTGCTGACTCTCGCAATCCTCGACCTAGTTCTGTTTGTGTGCCGCGTTGAAATTAGGTTTTTTTTACCGCAGATGTAGGCGGATTAACGCGGATTAACGCAGATCAAAAATAAGATGTATTTGGGTTAATTAGTAGGTGTGTCTGCGCTTGTAATTTTATTTTCTAACTATGAAGTTTACCCGATCGCTCCGACAAGTAATTCTGTTATTTGTGATTTCCTGTCTGCTATCCGTTGCGATTCCTCCTGGAATGGCTCAGGTTAATCCACCACCAGCGGTGCAGCTTGTTCGACAAGCTCGAACTCTGTACCAAGAGGAACGTTTTTCGGAAGCTGTACCTTTGTTGCAGCAAGCGGCGGCGCAGTTTGAGGCAAAAGGCGAAAATCTCGATCGCGCCACAGCTTTGAGCAATTTAGCTGCAACCTATGGGCAGTTGGGGCTTTGGGAAGAAGCAGAAAAAGCTGTAAATTCGAGTTTGTCTGCTGTGCGAACACAAGCCAAAACTCCCGAACAGCAGCGGATTTTAGCTGAAACTCTCAACATTCAAGGACAGTTGCAACTCGAACGGGGGCAGACTCAAGATGCGATCGAGATTTGGACGCAAGCTGCTAAAATTTTCGAGCAAATTGATAGAAAGAACCAACTTTTTCAAGTTCAAATTAATCAAAGTCGGGCTTGGGAAACTCTCGGACTTTATCCCAGGGCTTGCAAAATGCTGTTAGCTTCTTTCAAGCTGGAAAACCAAACTTGCGAAATTTCGGCAGCGGGTTTGGAAACTTTGAAAAATCAGCCTGTTTCTCTCGAACAAGTCCGGGCAACTCATGCTTTAGGGCGGGTACTGCGGGTTTTGGGACAACTGGAACGATCGCAGGATGTGCTTTCGGCGGGACTCGAAGCAGCCCAAAAATTAGGTAGCCGGCCAGAGGAGGCTGCAATTTATCTTAATCTGGGCAATACGGTACGGGCTAAAAGCAATAAACCGGGTTTGACACCAGAACAGCGGGCGGATTGGGAACGCTTTGCCCTAGAGTATTATGGTCGATCGATCCAGGCGATGCCGGATCGATCGCCCCTACAAATTCAGGCAAAGTTAAATCAATTGAGTTTGTTAGTCGATCGCCAAGATTGGTCGGAAGCAGAGGCTTTGTGGCGTTCTCTCGAATCTCAAACCGATCAATTTGGCTCGAATCGCGCCGGACTTTACGCTCAAATTAATCTAGCTCAAAGCTTGATGAAATTAGCTCAGTCGCCTGCGAAAACTGTGAGTTTAAGCGATATTGACACAATGCTCGATCGCTCTGTCGAAAAAGCAAACAGTTTGGGCGATAAACGGATACAAGCTTATATTCTGGCAGCAAAAGGCAAACTATCGGAAATCCAACAGCAGTATCAGAAAGCAGAAAATCTCACAACAGAGGCTTTGACTTTAGCACCGGCTTTTCAATCTCCCGATATTGCTTACCAATTGTTTTGGCAACTCGGACGGATTCGGAAAGCTCAGGGAAATACAGAAGGGGCGATCGTTCAATATACTCAAGCTGTGAATGTACTATCTTCTTTGCGGGGCGATTTGGTGACAGTCAATCCCGAAGTGCAATTTTCGTTTCGGGAAAGTGCCGAACCGGTTTATCGGGAATTAGTCGGGCTGCTTTTGCAAGAGGAATCTCCCAGTCAAGCTAAATTGAAACTGGCGCGCCAAACTGTGGAATCTTTGCAGTTGGCGGAATTGGACAACTTTTTTCGGGATGCTTGCGCTGATGCTAAACCAAAGTCGATCGAGGAAATTGATCCGACTGCAGCGGTGATTTATCCGATTATTTTGAGCGATCGTTTGGAGGTAATTTTGTCAATTCCCGGCAAACCCCTGCGCCGCTACACTACTGTGAAGTCTCAAGCTGAGTTGGAAACTGCCTTCAGACAAGCCAAAAATCTCATCAGGCCTGCTGCTTTCCCCCGCAACAGGAGGCAACCCGTCGAACAGGTTTATGACTGGTTAATCCGCCCCGCAGAGGCGGATTTGACCGCCGCCGGGATTAAAACCCTGGTATTTGTGCTCGACGGTTACTTGCGAAATCTGCCGATGGCTGTGCTGCACGACGGTGAAAAGTTTTTGGTAGAAAAATACAATATTGCTTTGGCGCCGGGATTGCAATTGCTGGCACCGAAACCGCTGAACAAAGTCAAGTTAAAAGTGCTCACCGCTGGCCTCTCGGAAGCGCGTCAAGGCTTCTCGGCTTTGCCGGGGGTGAAGGAGGAAGTTCAGCAAATTGCAGCCGAGATGCCGGCGAGTTCGCTGCTGAATGAAGATTTTGTCAGCGGGCGGTTGCACGATCGAATTAAAGCTTTGTCTTACCCGATCGTCCATTTGGCAACTCACGGTCAATTTAGCTCGAACGCGGCGGATACTTTTATTGTGACTTGGGACGATCGGGTGAATGTTAAGGAGTTCGATCGACTGCTGCGAGCCCGCACTGGTGAGGAACAACAGGCGATCGAACTTTTGGTTTTGAGTGCTTGCGAAACTGCTTCGGGCGATAACCGCGCAGCTTTGGGTTTGGCCGGGGCCGCAATTCGATCGGGTGCCCGCAGCACCGCCGCCACCCTTTGGCAAGTCAACGACGAATCTACAGCTATATTTATGACTGAGTTTTACAAGCAACTGGCTTCTTCTAAAACCAGCAAAGCTGAAGCCCTCCGCAACGCTCAATTAACGCTGTTGCAAAACCCACAGTATCAGAATCCGTATTTCTGGGCACCTTTTGTGCTTGTGGGCAATTGGCAGTAATTTAAGATGGGGCATCGGGCATGGGGCATGGGGCATCTGACAATTTTAGATTTTAGATTTTAGATTTTAGATTGCTCAGGGCATTGGGAATCGGCGGGCGGTGGACAACCGTCAACCGTCAACAGTCAACAGTCAACAGAAAACAGACAACAGACAACTAACTGAAATGCAGTTGGTTTTTTGTTAAAGTTTGTAAACTGTTAAGAGTGCTTTTTGCATCTAATATTTTTTCGAGGAGTCCCATGAAGCAACTTTTGATTGCTGAGCGCTTTTGCTTAATTGCCCACGTCTTGTCAATGGCTTTTGGATTGGCAGGCTTGCTGCTGATTTTACCCCGTCCCGAATTGGTGATGAATTTGCCACCAGCAGGGCAAACGCTATTCCAGTGGGGGATGGCTGGGGGTGGAGTAGTTTATATCATCTTTGGTGCAGCAGCAGTTGCTCTCTATTCCTTGCGGACGTTGGGTTGGGGTGCAACTCTGGCCTTTTTAGTGCCTTCTGTGTTTTTGTCCTTGAGTAGCGAGTTGTTGGGAACGAGTACGGGTTTTCCCTTCGGCCACTACCATTATTTGAGCGGTTTGGGTTACAAAATTGCAGGGCTGGTTCCGTTTACAATCCCCCTCTCGTGGTTTTATTTGGGACTGGTTTCATACATAATTGCTCGCGCTGGAGTAGGTGGCGGTAAAGGTGAACTCAACTGGGTGCGCCAAATAGGGGCGATCGCCCTTGGTGCTTTGCTGCTAACAGCTTGGGATTTTGTACTAGATCCGGCGATGAGTCAAACTGCTGTGCCTTTTTGGGAGTTTGAGGAACTTGGGGCTTTCTTTGGAATGCCTTACCGCAATTTGGCTGGTTGGATGGGTACGGGGGCGCTATTTATG
This sequence comes from Microcoleus sp. B4-C1, assembly GCF_036705285.1. Taxonomy (NCBI): domain Bacteria; kingdom Bacillati; phylum Cyanobacteriota; class Cyanophyceae; order Oscillatoriales; family Microcoleaceae; genus Microcoleus; species Microcoleus sp. B4-C1. Next base: position 130,280 of record NZ_JAUBUC010000004.1, read on the forward strand.
TCTGTAGCAGCTTTCTTGTGGAAAAAAACACCGATTAAATTAGAGCGATCGGAATTGGGTTTGCCCTTAATTGTTTATTTGGTAAACTTTGCTTTCGGAGCAATTATCACTGTAGTTTCCTTGGATTCTCGGTTCTGGTTCCCGACATCGCTAGCGGTGCTTCTGGGTGTAGTTCCGGCGATCGCGTTATGCTGGATCGCTAAACCCGCAACAGGTGACGTAACCGAAACAATGCCGTCTTTGGATACATCTGTTATCACGGCCCAAATTCCACCTGAGCCCGTGGGCGTTTTGCGTAAGTAAGTTACTAGCGAGCAACCCCGGCTGATTTAGCAAAAATTTACACTAAATTTTGAGCTAGTTTAAAAACCCGGTTTCTACAAGAAACCGGGTTTTTCAATGGCGATTTTTTCATTCCCAATTCCTGTAATATGTTTGAGGTCAAAATTTTATTAAATTTTTAAATTGACACCAACCGTAATTCCCAATTCTTCAATTGAAAATCTAAAATCTAAAATCTAAAATCTAAAATCCCATGATCGCCCCTCACCTGTTCCCCCAATCGCTGACAAGTATCATCCCTGTCGCACTCCTGCTGCTACAATTGCCCGCCGCCGCCCTTCTGATGTCGCGTTTGATTAAAGGCCCATCGCGCATCCCGCCCCTGGAACCGGATTCGCCGACGCTGGATTTGTTGGGTAGTTGTACTGCGGTAGTACCGACTTTGAACGAAGCCGATCGAATTTCGCCTTGTTTGGAAGGATTAACCAGCCAAAGTTACGAACTCCGAGAAGCGATCGTGGTTGACAGCTATTCGGTAGACGGAACCGGAGATTTAGTCAAAGCAGCAGCACAAAAAGACCCCCGGTTTCGCTTGATTAACGACGATCCGCTGCCGGCGGGTTGGGTAGGGCGTCCGTGGGCGCTGAATGCGGGTTTTTTGGCAAGTTCGGAGAAGTGCGAGTGGATTTTGGGGATTGATGCGGATACTGTGCCGCATCCGGGTTTGATTGCGAGTTTGCTGAAGACGGCGGCGGCTGGAAATTACGATTTGATTTCGCTGTCACCACAGTTTATCCTCAAATATCCGGGGGAGTTGTGGCTGCAACCGGCTTTGTTAATGACTTTGGTTTATCGGTTCGGGCCGACGGGGACTGGCGGGGATGTGCCGGAACGGGTGATGGCGAACGGTCAGTGTTTCTTGTGTAAGCGCGAGGTTTTGGTGGCATTAGGGGGCTATGAGGTCGCAAAAGGTTCGTTTTGCGATGATGTGACTTTGGCTCGCTATGCGGCTGCTAAGGGCTTTAAGGTGGGCTTTTTGGATGGGGCTAAGGTGTTGAAGGTGCGGATGTATGAGGGGGCGATCGAGACTTGGAATGAATGGGGTCGATCGCTCGATTTGAAAGATGCTGCTTCGGGCGGTCAAATCTGGGGCGATTTATGGCTGTTGCTGGCGGTTCAAGGTTTGCCGGTGCCGATTGTGTTGTGCTATTTGCTGTTTGGTTCGCTGCCGCCGGTTGGTGTATTTCCGCACTTTTGGCTGTTGGGATTGAATGTATTTTTGGTTGCAGTGCGATCGGCTTTGTGTTTGGCGATCGCACCTTCTTACGATACAACTGGGGCATCTGGTAAATGGCTGTTTTGGCTGTCACCTTTAGCCGATCCGCTGGCGTTTTTGCGAATTCTAATTTCGGCTTTAAATCAGCCTACTCAGTGGCGCGGCAGAAAGTATGAATAATCATTAAATTTTTGCTAGTTCTTTTAAAATTGGTAGAAGTGCGATCGCCCTTTTGGATCGAATGGGCGATCGTACTTTTCTTAATTTCCTAAATCAACCGGAAATTCGCCGATGTAATCGAATTGGCACTCACTCCAATCATCACACCTAACTCCTCTCCTGTCAAGACATTTTTGATGAGACTTCCCTGAGAATTTTGAGTGATTGCTAACTGGCTAAAAGTCAAACCACCTGTTAATCCAATCAAGTCTTGGCCGATTGTAAAATCAGCGATGATATCAAATCCTTGACCAGTTGTTAAGACAAAGATATCGTTGCCGCTACCGCCAATCAAACTATCATTCCCCATGTTTCCGTACAGAATATCATCGCCTTTCCCACCAGTGAGAGTATCGTTGTCTTCGCCTCCGTAAAGAGTATCATTTCCTTCACATCCTCCCAGGATATCTGCTCCTTCGTCACCACTGATTAAGTCATTACCTTCACCGCCGCAGATGGTATCCGAGCCCTGGTTTCCAAACAGGTAGTCATCACCTTGACTACCAAGCACTATGTCATTTCCTTTGCCTCCAAATAAAGTGTCATTATCCTTGCCACCATCGATGAAGTCATCATTTCTATTAGCATAAATGATGTCATCACCTTCGCGGCTATTGATAGAGTCATTGCCTTTGCCGCCAAAGATTAAATCATTGCCCAAGTTGCCAAGAATAATGTCATTATTTTCATCTCCAAATAAGATATCATCCCCTGTGCCACCGCTGATAAAATCATTGCCTGTGTTGCCGTTGAGGATGTCGCTGCTGTCGCCACCATATAAGTTGTCATCCCCAGAAGAAGCATCGAATATATTGCCAAAGTTGCTACCCAGTAATTCATCGTTTTTGGCAGTGCCTATTTGAATTCCCGATACACCGAGTATGGTGTTTTCAACCCTATTCGGTTGGTTTAAATTAGGATAGGCAATCTCATCACAGATGCAGTCATCATTCGGGATGTTATTAGTTATTGGCGTTACCGATGGTGTTGGCGTCGGTGTCGGCGTTGGTGCGGGTGTCGGTGTTTCCGCAGGGCTTGGTGCGGGTGTCGGTGTTTCCGCAGGGCTTGGTGCGGGTGCGGGTGCGGGTGCGGGTGCGGGTGCGGGTGCAGGCGCGGGTGCAGGTGCAGGTGCGGGTGCGGGTGCGGGTGCGGGTGCGGGCGCAGGTGCAGGTGAGGGTGCAGGCGCGGGTGCAGGTGCGGGTGCAGGTGCGGGTGCGGGTGCGGGTGCGGGTGCAGGTGTCGGTGTTTCCGCAGGGCTTGGTGTCGGTGTTTCCGCGCCAATATTAACGTTTAAAGTCCCGAAATTGGTGGCAGCATTCAAATTGCCAAAACTATCTTTAACCTGATTTGCTTGCAACTGAATAGTGTAAGTTTCATTATTCTCCCAATTGCCCCCTGGGGGAGTAAACAAATAAGTCGCTGTCCGAGGCGTACCATTAGTATTAGTATCGACACTGACAAATTCTCCAGGAATCTCACCCCCAGACCAAGTTAGCACAACATCAGCACTATCCAAACTTGAAACATCGACACCATTATTATCGCTGAAAGTGAGCCTCAAACTTTCACTCGATCCTCCAGTGTTAGTAATGCCAGCCACACCATTTAAACTCGCACCGGGCCCAGTTTTGTCAATGCTATAAACTTCTCCTGTTGAATCACCATTACCAGTAATTGCACCGCCTAATGCAACTCCCAAGCTATTTTTGATGCTGTCATCATCTTTCAACTTTAACTCGATCGCGCCACTTCCCGTACCTGTATTAACTTGCAGTTGGTAAGTGTTAGCATCAACAGCAGTTACAGTGCCAATAGTTGCACCAGTTACAACAGGTGGTACTAAAATAAAGTCAGAAACATCAACCCCTGTAACATCCTCAGAGAATTTAATTTCGTAATTAACAGTAGCTGCCGCAGTGGGAGATGGATCAAGGCGGTTGATGGATGTAACTGTGGGGAATGTGTTGTTATAAACAACAATATTGTCTGTACTTGTACTGGCAGTATTGTTATTGCGTGCTATATCAGTAACGCCGTTAGCTTTGATACTAGCAATCACATTACCGCTACCTGTCATCCCGTTAATAGCGACGGTGTAAATAGGGCCACTACCTGTGATGATTGGCCTTAATGTTCCCGGTGCTGTACTTGCAGTTAAGTCGATATCACGGAAATCAAAACCTGTGACTGGTTCGCTAAAAGTGACGGTAAAGTTGATGGGTTCAGAAGGTGTCGGATCGGTTTGTTCTGCTGCTTGGTTGATAGTAACAGTGGGTGCAACACCATCGATAACTATGGCTTTACTACCGCCTAGGGAGTTAGCTGAGGCTAAGGCGGGGAGAGTTAAGAGAGCATCTACATCCAAATTATCTTTAATGGTGCCGCCGTTGAGGGTGAGGGCGTTGGTGGCGAGGTATTGCAAGTCATCGGAGGTGTCTCCTGCTTGCACTACATAGTTGAAGGTGAGGGTTGTACTCCCGCTACCACTAACATAAGTGGCAAAGCGATCTGTTGTACCGGTTTCTAGCTGCAGTTGGGGAGTAGCGGTGACGGTGACAGCTTCATCGAAGGTAACGGTGATGGGGATTGTCGTACCTACGCCGTAGGTGCCGTTGGCGGTAGTAGCGCTGACAGCAGTAACTTTGGCGGTGTTGTTGAGCAGGATGGATACGTTGTTGCTACCAAGGTTCGCCCCAGCTAAGTCAGGTTTCCCGTCGCTGTTGATGTCGGTGATGCTGACGGATCTGGAGTCAGTGTCAGTAGGGAAGGTGACTGGGGTGGCGAAAGTGGGGGTGGTGGCTCCGGTGGCGGTGGTGTTGAGCAGGATGGAGGATCTGGTGCCCTGGTTTCCCACTGCTAAGTCTGGTAAACCGTCAGCGTTGATGTCGGTGATGCTTACGGATCTGGGGCCACCCCCACTACTGAAGTCAACTTTGGTGGCGAAAGTGGGGGTGGTGGCTCCGGTGGCGGTGGTGTTGAGCAGGATGGAGACGTTGTTGCTGCCCCAGTTTCCCACTGCTAAGTCTGGGAAGCCGTCGCCGTTGATGTCGCCGATGCTGACGGATCTGGGCTGAGAGCCTGTAGGGAGGTCAACTTTGGTGGCGAAGGTGGGGGTGGTGGCTCCGGTGGCGGTGGTGTTGAGCAAGATGGAGACGCTAGCGCTCCTCTCGTTTGCCACTGCTAAGTCTGGTTTGTTGTCGCCGTTGAGGTCGCCGATGGTGACGAATTCGGGTCTAGTGCCAGTAGGGAAGTCAACTTTGGTGGCGAAAGTGGGGGTGGTGGCTCCGGTGGCGGTGGTGTTGAGCAGGATGGAGACGTTGTTGCTGATATAGTTCGCCACTGCTAAGTCTGGTTTGTCGTCGCCGTTGATGTCGCCGATGCTGAGGGGCCAGGGGTTAGTGCCAGTAGGGAAGTCAACTTTAGGGGCGAAAGTGGGGGTGGTAGCTCCGGTGGCGGTGGTGTTGAGCAGGATCGAGGCAGTGTTGCTGTTTCTGTTGGCCACAGCTAAATCCGGTTTGCCGTCGCCGTTGAAATCCCCGAGGCTGACGGAGGTGGAGGTAGTGGCAGTAGGGATGTCAACTTTGGTGGTGAAAGTGGGGGTGGTGGCTCCGGGGGCGGTGGTGTTGAGCAGGATCGAGACGTTGTTGCTGTCTCTGTTGGCCACAGCTAAATCCGGTTTACCGTCGCCGTTGATGTCGCCGATGCTGAGGGAGATGGGGCTAATGCCAGTTGCGAAGGTGACATGGGTGGGAAAGCCTAGTACGCCGGTATAGGTTTTGAGGGTGGCTTTTGTCAGAGCAAGTTTGGGCGCTTGCGGGGATGGGGGGATGAGTTGAGAGATATCCCAGTTGCCGCCTAGTTTGCTGTTACCCGTGGTAGTGGGGTTAGCGGCGATGTTTGCGCCTGTGAGTTGGTAAAGTTGATTCAGGAATTGGTGTCCTCTGTCGCCTGCTGCTACGTTACATCCATATAAGATGATGCTGGCATTGGCAATGAGGCTGTTTCGCCACTGTTGCAACTGTTGGGCGTAGTTGTGTATGTTGCTGCTGTTAAGTTCTGTTGTGCCTAGGTATAGGCTGCCAGGGGTACCATGTGAGATGATGTGTAGCGCTTCGATGCTTGTATGCTGAGCTAAAAGTGTGGTGATTTGCTCTAGGGCATCCGGCTGGCTTTTGAGGATGTAGGTTGCAGTACCCCTTTTGATACCAGAGGCTATGTGGTTGCTGTCGGGTATTGTGGGGTCAAGGATGACTATTTCCCTTTGTTGGTTGCTAATGTCACAAGCCTTGGGAAAAACTTTTTTTTGAGACTTAATTTGAACGAGAGTTTTCATATCTTTTTACTTCCACTAAAATGCTTTGGCCAGCACCAAAGGCTCTCTCACCTGATTTGAGTTGAGATGCGGGATTTCTACCGGGTGGCAGATCGCAGGCTAGATTTTTAACTACTACTTAGTAGGATTGGAGCGCACTGTCAATGCTTTAGTTCCCTTATTTACAAATTTTTATGTTTTTCTAAGTAATTTTACACGAATCATCAAAACCCGCAGCTATTTACAGTGGCGCGGCGACGGCTTTATGAGATTATTGATTTTAGGCAATTACGCTCAGTGATTCTATGAATAACGATCGCACAAATTTCAATAAAGTCTCCGAACACGAGATTTTTGGCGATCGCGATTTGCCATCTTGGTTAACCCAACAACAAATCAGCCTCGCTTGCACTACCTATCAAACCAGTAGGTTAATGTTAATTGGTGCTGTGCCAGAAACCAACAGAATCTCGGCTTTTTGGCGAATATTCGATCGCGCAATGGGGCTTTACTACACGCCGGAACGCATTTATTTAAGTTCAAAATATCAACTTTGGCAATTAGATAATGTCTTAGAAGCCGGGAAATTATACCAAGGATACGATAAATTATATATACCAAGAATCGGCTATACTACAGGAGATATCGACATTCACGATATCGCAGTCGATAAAAATAATCAAATCATTTTTATTAGCACTTTGTTTAATTGTATCGCTACTTTGAGCGATCGCCACAGTTGCAAACCTGTCTGGAAACCAGGTTTTATCTCACAATACATCAACGAAGACCGCTGTCACCTCAACGGTTTGGCTATGGTAGCTGGGGAGGCGAAATATGTCACAGCGTCGAGTCAGTCGGATGTGGTGGATGGCTGGCGCGATCGCAGACAAAACGGCGGTATAGTTATTGATATTGAATCTAATGATATTATCGTTACGGGATTGTCAATGCCGCACTCACCCCGCTGGTATCAAGACAAGTTGTGGTTGCTGAATTCGGGGAGAGGAGAATTCGGTTATGTGGATTTAGATACAGGGAAATTTGAGGCGATTACGTTTTGTCCGGGATACGTGCGAGGACTAGCTTTTTGGCAAAATTGGGCAATTGTCGGACTCTCGAAACCTCGGGGAGGTGACAACACTTTTAGCGGTTTAGAATTGGATGAGCTGTTGCTGGCCAAGGATGCTGAGGCTCGCTGTGGTATGATGGTGATTGATTTGACGAATGGGGCGATCGTTCACTGGTTGCGCTTTGAAGGAATTGTCACAGAACTCTATGATGTTCAGGTGATTCCTCAAGTACAAAAGCCGATGGCGTTGGGTTTTCAAACGGATGAAATTGCTCAGTTAATTACTTTGGAACTTTAACCGCAGATGGGGGCGGATATACGCGGATTAACGCAGATAAATGTTTACAGGATTTACCCACGGGGTGTGAGAGAAAGTATTTAAGCGGGATTTGGTATTACTCAAAAATCGCCCCATCTAAGCTTGTTTTTCTTAAGTCTGTTCTCGCTAAATTTGCACCTCTTAAGTCAGCACCTGTTAAGCAAACATTGCTTAAATCTGCATAACTCAGATCGGCACCTCTGAGATTAGCATCCGATAAATTTGCTCCTAATAAATTCGCCCTCACAAGTTGCGATTTACTCAAGTTACAGCCACTCAAATTTGCCGACTGCATCTGTGCCGCCATTAAGTTTGCTTTGCTTAAATTAGTGCCACTGAGGTTAGCCAAATTTAATTTAGCATAACTCAAATCAATGTTTTCCAAGCAAAATTCGCTCAATTGCGCGCATCGCAAGTTAGCATTAATAAAAAACCTGTCTCCAATCCCATAACGGCGCAGCAATTCGTCAACTTCCAGCCGAATTAAAACCGGTTCGCAAGTATTTTGGTAGCACCACGATGTCTCCAGCAAACTAGCGGCTGCTTCAATTGCTACCTTGTCGGATTTAGGGAGCACCAAACTATTGCACCCATCCCACTCACCGTTGAGCATAAATGCCATGTCAGAAGCTGCTGCACTTGAGTCGCATAGCAAAACGGTTTCTGGTTTGGGTTGCAGCCAGTTCATTAGGGCGATCGAACTCTTGTTTTTCACTGTTGATTCAGGATTTGTTGGTATTTCTTAATTATAGGTAAAATTATTGAAAACATTATGCACAAATTTGCGGCGGCTTCGGAGACTGAATTAATTGTATTTGGTGCAGCGAGACCTGGATATCGCGATGCAGAAATTGCTGAGTGGATTGAATTTATGCAGGGGCACAATATCAAGCAAGTTTGCTGTTTGCTTCCCGATTCCCAACTCATCCGCTACGGGGACTTACTGGGAACGTATCGGAATATCTTTGGGTGCGATCGAGTTTGCTGGGCTCCGATTGCCGATTTTGAATTGGTAGATAGGGATATTTTGCTCGATCGCATATTACCATTTTTGGCATCTGCAAATAGCAAAGGCGAACGGGTCGTAGTTCACTGTTCTGGGGGGATCGGACGTACAGGACAGGTTTTGGCTGCTTGGTTGGTTAGCGGGCGGGGATTATCTAACAAACAGGCGATCGCAGCAGTAAAAAAAACTGGTAGAAATCCCTATGAAGCCGTGTTTGCTGCTTTGTTCAAAGGTCGAAACCCTTGGCAAGTTGCCGGAGAACTTAATGCTCTTTTAGATGATGGTCGTCCTGTTATATGAACTCCGGTTGCACCGTTAGGGATGAGAATTAAATAAAATCCACTTTTCATGACTGTTGTGGGATGGGCGTCCCGCCCGTCCTTTCTGGGCGG
>NZ_JAUBUC010000153.1:0-7207 GCF_036705285.1 Microcoleus sp. B4-C1
CCCGCCCGTCCTTTTTGGACGGGCGGGACGCCCATCCCACTTTCAAGAGTGGAAGTTATTTAATTCTCATTCCTTACGCTGTTGTGGGGAGTAGGGGTTGAGCAGGAACTCCCGCCATCAAGCTTAAATTTAAAGGCAAAATAGCTTATGGGGTAACAACCCAGAATATTTTTGGCCTAAACTGGGTTTTTTGCATAATTTCTCCACAAAAAAGGGAGAAAAGCCGTTTTCTTTTCCCCCAAGTTTTCCTTGTGCCTCAAGCGCGAGCTCAAAACTATTCCAAATTCGAGTCCGGGTAGTGATTGCGAATTTGTTCGGCTTCGGGACAATCGTCAGAAACTAGGGGTTCGCAGTTAGTTCGGGATACCGAAGCCAACTTCTGGGATACAGCTCCAATACTTTCAAGACGCACCATTTCTTCCCAGGAGCTGATTTCGTCTTCTTCGTCGGTTTCGTAGCGCAGCGTGACTAGATCCCCTTCAATATCTAGGATACGAGCGCGCTCTATCCAACGTTGCTGATCTCGAAGAAAAATAGAAACCTCACGACCATCACAACAGAGTTGATAGATTTTGCGCTGTAGCATTTGTCAGTTCTCCTGCGCAGTGTAACTTGCTTAAAATATGGTCTGTTTACCGTAACGTACTTTGGGTTTTACATCGGAAGGCACAGCCGTATGGACTAGCCAGTTTCACGTTTTCCGCAACTTTGGTACCGATGGGAGTTACCAAATTCGATTTTACCACCAAATCTATCCAGTACGCCATTTATCCAATTACAGGTTGTGCAGCCAGTGGCATCTCTCGTGAGAGGCATTTGCCAGCATAGATCCGAGCATTAGGACTTGACTCGGGCGATCGCGATTAACAGCGACAATAACAACAGACTCTGCCTCTAAAATCTCGCTCTGTTTTGCCTCAAGTCCCCCAGAAAGCTATTGTTTCGACGTTTGTTCGATCGCCCGCTAACGCCGTCAAGGCTCAATCTCAAATCTCAAATCTCGAAACGAAAGCTCTAAAGTGACACTCAAACAGCGACAATAAAAACAGACTCTGCCTCAGATATAGCGGTTCTCAAGCGTGGTGAGGTATGCCCTATGCCCTATGCCCTATGCCCTATGCCCTATGCCCATGAGTACCTCATATGAGAGATCGAAAGGCTATATCTCGCTCTCTTATGTCTCAATTCCCCCAGAAACAAGAGTGTTTAGAGGTTATTTCTAGCCCCCAGTACCCCCTCTCAACTCAATCTAAAATCTAAAATCTAAAATTTAAAATCGATTGTTCGATCGCCCACTAACACCGTCAAGGCTCAATCTCAAATCTCAAATCTCGAAGCGAAAGCTCTAAAGCGACACTCAAACAGCGACAATAAAAACAGACTCTGCCTCAGATATCTCGCTCTCTTATGTCTCAATTCCCCTAGAAACAAGAGTGTTTCGACTTTTGTTCGATCGCCCACAGTACCGCCTATTTCCTCAATCTAAAACCTAAAACCTAAAATCTAAAATCTAAAATCTAAAATCGATTGACTGGAGTGTGATAAAAATCACTGACAGCAGGCAGCCCCTAAATGTAGAAAATGGTGGCGGCCAACAACTAGCTTCAAAACGGGCAGCGGAACCTGTGGCGGTTAAGCTAAAAGAATTGCGGTTCCGTTCAACACAAATTGGAGTCATCGCTCGTGCGTATTAAGGAGGCTAATTGATGGTGTACGCAGAAAATTGGTCGCAGCCGTCTATCTTAGAGCTAGCGCGATCGGGCAACTTTCAAGCCCTGAATTACTGGATTGACAGCTTGCTGCGCCCCGAAGGGATTTATGCCCGCGTCGAACAGGCTCAGGCCGGCTGCGTCCAAATCCTCGTAGAATTCCAGCGCGAATTTGCGCCAGATACTACCTTACTGGGGAGCACTATCCGGGAAGGCTTAGTCAAATTTATTTGCCACCAACTCTGGAGACTCAACTCGCCAGCAGTAGAAGGAGTGCGAATTCACGCGCGCTTGGCTGGGGATGCAGACATTCTCTGGAAACAGTCAGTGCGAATTGTCACTCCGGCAAACCGCCAGCGACGGCGTTACCGTTCCCTACCGATCGTCGATTGGGTTAAATTTAAAACGTATCGTTCTCTGCTGCTAGTGGGATCGGCACTTGCCTCATTTATTTTAGGGTGTTGGGTCAGCTACCACGAGGCTGTGGCCCTGCAGTTAGGCTCTTCAGTATCCGGCTACCAGCAAGGTGCGGTAATTTCGGGGCCGCCTCCAAAACGTGCGGATACGGTGCAAGCAGCCTTAGAAGTGGTACCAGTAGTTCAGCAAAAGCAAGTTGCTAATCCTTACGATCCAACAGTAACGCTGATGTTCGGAGGAAATGTGAATCTATCGGATGCGCTCGGAGCATCTGCCGCCAACGATCACCAATGGGCTTTCGCCAATATGGACGAGTATCGGCAAGCAGATGTGGCGATGGTTAACCTAGAAAACTCCCTGACTCGCTCTACATTGGGCTCTGCTAAAAAACAATTAAATTTTAAAGCCGATCCAGAATCGGTGAAAGTATTAACAGCCGGAGGAGTGGATATTGTCAATCTGGCAAATAGCCGCGCTATGGATTACGAGGAACCGGGGCTGGTGGAGACAATGAATACTCTAGATAATAGTGGGATTCAACACCTGGGAGCCGGCAGAGATATTAAAGAAGCCAGGCGTCCAGATATTATTGAAGTTAAGGGTCAGCGGATTGCCTACCTCGGTTATTACGATGCCGAGCTGAACGTCGCTGACCAAGGGAAAGCCGGCATTAACCCCCGCCGCAACAATCGCGTGGCGGAGGATATTCGAGCTCTTAGGGGTCAGGTAGACTGGATTATTGTTAATTACCACTGGGGAGTCGAATTGGCAGATTATCCGGGGGACGGGCAGATTGATTTGGCTCGGTTCACGATCGACCAAGGAGCTGATTTGGTAGTGGGACACCATCCCCAGGTACTGCAAGGTGCAGAAATTTACAATGGCCGCCCGATAGTTTACTCGCTGGGTAATTTTATATTCGGCCCGAATGCTCGCAGGGATTACGATACCGCAGTCCTGAAAGTATCGCTTAAAGACAGGAATATGAAGGTAGAGTTTCTGCCTGTGGAGGTGAAAAATTTTCAGCCGAAGGTGGTGAAGGGAGCCTCAGCCGATCGCATCCTCAAACGCGTCGAGCAAATTTCTAGTATTTTCGATCGACCGATGCGATCTTCTGTAGTTCTCGAAGCCCTAGTCCAGCCAGGAGCGGCATCAAAAACTCCAAATTATCCATTGCCAGGAGCAGCAAAGAGCGGTACATACCAGCCGGGGCGAGGTTCCGGGGCCAGCGGCGGTGAAAGCAATCAGCAAGGCCCCGGACAACCCAAACCTACTTTGATTTTGCCGGCTTTGCCGGCTGCGCCCCAACAGCCGGACAACTCCTCATTTTTCCCAAACGGGACAGGGCCTGCAATTGAATCAAACCCACCTCCGAATCAAAATTTGCCGCCCCGCATCTACCCCACTCAACCTCAAAATCCCAGCCGGGAACCAGAGCCGTTTACAAAAGAGCCATTCATCAAAGAACCGTTTATTTCGCCCCCATCTCCCAATCAAGGAGCAGTGCTGAGTCCCCAAAGCTATCTTCCCCCGACTCGGGCTGTATCTTTTGAAGTCGCACTCAAAGGGCACTCGGCCTCCGCGATCGTTCCAGCTACCACCAGCAACGGCTCCAAGCAGCGGATCGCCCTGCCTCCTATAGCTAGGAGCATTGGTTAGCCGGTGGGGGCCGGAGCGAGGATGCAGGGGGAGGATAGGGGCGGTAATGGGTGAACATCAAGATAATAGCGACCAATTATTAACGATCGATTTACTGACAACCAATGATCAATGACCTACTACCGATGACAAATGTGTTTGCGATCGCGCTCAAGCAAAAGCAGTACAAAACCTATATCCTCTCCGACGAAACCGCTAACTCTACTCTAGAAGTTGTGCCGGAACGGGGTGGTATTGCCACTAGCTGGCTGGTTGAAGGCAAAGAAATCTTCTATTTGGACGCGGAACGGTTCGCCAATCCCGATCTAACTGTACGTGGCGGGATTCCCATCCTGTTTCCCATCTGCAGCAATCTCCCCGATAATACTTACACGCACAAGGGAGTGGAGCGTAAGCTCAAACAGCACGGCTTTGCTCGAGACTTGCCTTGGACAATAGGCGAACAAGTTACGGAGGGTTGCGCCGCTCTGACGCTGATTCTCGACAGCAGCGACAAGACGCTGGCTGTTTATCCGTTTGATTTCCAACTAGCCTTCACTTATCAGATTAAAGGCAATTCTTTGGAAATTTTTCAGCGATACACCAATCTGTCTGACGAACCCATGCCGTTTTCTAGTGGTTTGCACCCCTACTTTTTGGCGACGGACAAATCTAAGCTCCGCTTTGAGATTCCGGGGATGCAGTACAGAGATCAGAACACCCACACCAAGGGTTACTTCACTGGGGTTTTTGACCCGACGCTGGATGAAATTGATGTTTCCTTTGACGAACTCACTGGCCTGGCTGCTACTGTCACTGACGCAACCCAGGGCTTGCGGCTCACCGTCAGTTACAACTCCAGCTACGGGAAGTTGGTTTTCTGGATGGTGAAGGGCAAGGATTTTTACTGTTTGGAACCTTGGACTGCTCCTCGAAATGCCCTCAACACTGGCGAACACTTGATTTATTTGCCCCCGGGCGCGACTTGCGAGATGCTGGTTCGCATGACTGCAAATTTTATTTAAAAAAGACTTGCTATTTCAAATGAGGGGTGCTACTATTAGAAATTGTGTGCGGTAACAATGTTTTCGCGGGTCGCTAGCTCAGCGGTAGAGCATTCGGCTTTTAACCGATTGGTCTCGGGTTCAAATCCCGGGCGACCCATAAAAATTTGTGAGTTAAGAATTTTGAGTTTTGAGCTGAATGCTCGGAACTCAAAATTTTGTTTGTTGAACTTTTTAGTAAATCTGGAAAGATAGTGCGCGATCGGTGGCAAATTGTCTTAAGATTATCGTAAGAATTGAGCTTGTTCAAAATTCACTGCCCAAAAATCACAAATAATTAGGAGGAATATCTATGGCGCTTGTACCTATGCGATTGCTGCTCGACCACGCGGCTGAAAATGGTTACGGCCTACCGGCTTACAACGTCAACAACATGGAGCAAATCCAAGCGATCATGCGCGCTGCTGACGAAACCAACAGCCCTGTGATTCTGCAAGCTTCTCGCGGCGCTCGCTCCTACGCTGGCGAAAATTTCCTGCGCCACTTGATTTTGGCAGCAGTTGAAACTTATCCTCACATTCCCATTTCCATGCACCAAGACCACGGCAATGCCCCCGGCACTTGCTATTCTGCCATGCGCCAAGGTTTCACCAGCGTCATGATGGACGGTTCTCTGGAAGCGGATGCTAAGACTCCTGCTAGCTACGAGTACAACGTTCAAGTTACTCGCGATGTGGTGAATGTTGCTCATTCGATCGGCGTTAGCGTTGAAGGCGAACTGGGTTGCTTGGGTTCTCTGGAAACAGGAATGGGCGAAGCAGAAGATGGCCACGGTTTTGAAGGTGCGCTTTCTCACGATCAGTTGCTGACAGATCCTGAACAAGCTGTTGATTTCGTTGAGCAAACCGGCGTAGATGCTCTAGCAGTCGCGATCGGCACTTCTCACGGCGCTTACAAGTTCACTCGCAAGCCGACTGGCGAAATTTTGGCAATCAGCCGCATTGAAGAAATTCACCGCCGCTTGCCGAATACTCACTTGGTAATGCACGGTTCATCTTCTGTGCCCCAAGAATTGTTGGAAATCATCAACAGCAACGGCGGCAAAATCCGCGAAACCTACGGCGTACCTGTGGAAGAAATCCAAAAGGGTATCAAGTGCGGTGTTCGCAAGATCAATATCGATACTGACAACCGTTTGGCGATTACCGCTGCGGTGCGCGAAGCTTTGTTTGCGAAGCCCGATGAGTTTGACCCCCGCCACTTCTTGAAGCCGTCGATCAAGTATATGCAGAAGGTTTGTAGCGATCGCTATAATTCTTTCGGTTGCGCCGGTCACGGTACAAAGATTAAGCAAGTATCTTTGGATGATTTTGCAGCTAAGTATGCTAAGGGCGAATTGAGCTCTTCTGCTAAGAAGACTGTAGCTGTTTAAGAATTTTAGGTTTTAGATTTTAGATTTGTCTGAAGTCTAAAGTTAGGATTGCCGGGTAGCTTTGAAGTTGCCCGGTTTTTGTTTTTGGACACAAACCAATAGAAGTGATATTGAAAACTGCGATCGCTATAGCAGTATCCCTACTTTTGCTTACAATGAAGCTAATGTTCGTGGGAAATTCAACCGTTTGAATCAAAGGTGAACGAATGGCAAAGGTTATTGCAGTTACAGAAGCTATTAAAAGCCAAGAGGAGACTGAATCAAGGTTGAATTTGAGCCGAACTGAGGATGAGGCTTTTTTTACCGAGTGGCAAACCCAATTGCCAAGTCTCAGCGATTCTGAACAGACTGCTTTGGATACGCTACGACGTAGATTGCTATATCATAGGGCCGATGGAGAATTGTTAGAAGGGGCAGTGACTTTGCTGGTGGCATCACCTTTGTTAGAATTGGCGGGATTCTACGATCCACCTTTCAGGATGAAGGCTGAAGCTGCTATCGAAATTGCGATCGATGATGGGGAAGAAACCCTGCGCGGACGAATTGATATCTTGATTTTGCCTTGGCAGCTTTGGGTAATAGTTTTGGAGTGTAAGAAGACTACGATTTCGACGCGATCGGCATTACCCCAAGCATTAGCATACATGATGGCAAATCCTGATTTGGATAAACCGAGATTTGGTATGTTGACGAATGGCGATGATGTGTTGTTTGTGAAACTCAGGGCTCAACCTACACCCGAATACGGGTTATCGCGGGCATTTTCGATTTATAGCTGGTAAAAGTATAGTCATTTATAGGCATGGGAGGCTTGAAGTCCCTCCCCCTTCACTTTTACTTTGAGCGGATTAACCCGCCTCGGCTGAACTACGCAGCTCCCTATCCCATTGCGGAACGCATTTGGGATTGCTTTTCTGAGAATATTGTAAGCGCCGTTCACGTCAGAATTGATCAACTGACCAGTCGATGTTTTGTACAAACCTCGCTTAATCCGTTTTCCGGTAAAG